>JBAWHH010000668.1:0-9859 GCA_049593715.1 Rhodocyclaceae bacterium | reverse complement strand
GGATCAGGCTGGTGCGATCCACGACGCGGCAGCCGATGTCGCGTTCCAGATTGCGCTGCTGCGCACCGGACAGATCATGATTGAACAGGACAAGCTCGGTCCCGCGATCTTTGACCATTTGCGCGAGTTCGGCCACCTTCCCTTTGCCGGCAAACGTCGCCGGATCGGGAACGCCGCGACGCCCATGAACGACAGCGACGGGAGCCACGCCCGCGCTCGATGCCAGGAGTTCAAACTCCGCGAGATCCTCTGCAACCCCGCCGCGGCCAAAGTCCAGTTGAACGAGTACCGCTGAAGGCAAACCGGCTGCGCCCCCCCCGGGCGCAGCCGGCATCGAAGTGCTCTCAGGCATGCACCAAGAGCAGCATCAACCCTCGCTGCTTTCGTGCGGAATATTTACCGGCCGGGCGGGAACAACGGTCGAGATGGCGTGCTTATAAACCATCTGGGTGACCGTGTTTTTCAGCAGAACTACATATTGATCGAAAGAATCGACTTGCCCCTGCAGCTTGATCCCATTCACCAGGTAAATGGAAACCGGGATATGTTCCCGACGCAACGTGTTGAGGAACGGGTCTTGTAGCAGTTGCCCTTTATTGCTCATGGTGGCCCCTCTGTTTATTGTGTTTGAGTTGATACTCTAATCGATTTCGGAATACCACGCCAATGACGGGACTGAGACTAATCCCTCCCCCCGACATACGGGTTACGCGATGTCCGAAACTCTACCCGCAATGGCGTACCCTGCAATTTGAACGCCTCCAGGAAAGTTCGTTCCAGATAACGGCGATATGTGTCTGGAACATGGTTCAGCGCATTCCCATGAATGATGATGATCGGCGGGTTCATCCCGCCCTGGTGGGCATAGCGCAGTTTGGGGCGGAAAATACCATGGCGCGGCGGGGCTTGCTTTTCGACGGCTTGCTGCAGTAGCCGCGTGAGTTTGGGCGTGGGCAGGCGGCTGACAGCGGCGGCATAAGCCGCGTCCACCGATTTAATCAGCGCATCAATGCCTTGGGCGTGCAGGGCGCAGATGTAGTGAAACTTGGCGAAACCGAGAAAGACCATCTTGCGCGCCAGGTCCATCTTCACCCGTTCGCGCCGGTACTCATCCGCGGCATCCCACTTGTTGACGGCGACCACCAGCGCACGACCGGCCTCGACGATGAAGCCGGCGATATGGGCGTCTTGGTCCGAAACGTCCTGACTGGCATCCAGCACCAGCACCACAACGTTCGACTCTTCGATCGCCTGCAACGTTTTTACCACCGAGAATTTTTCGATCGTCTCGAAAACCTTGCCCTGCCGCCGCAGGCCCGCCGTGTCGATCAGCGTATAGGCCCGGCCATTGCGTTCGAAAGGAACGCTAATGGCATCGCGGGTCGTTCCCGGCTGGTCGAAAGCGATGACCCGCTCCTCCCCAAGCACGGCATTGATGAGGGTGGACTTGCCGACGTTCGGCCTTCCGACGATAGCTACCCTTGGGCCCGTATCCTCTTCCGCCTCTGGCGGCACGACGGGGAACGGTGCAAGTGCGAAACGAACGAGCTCCCGCACCCCTTCGCCATGGGCGGAGGAAATGACCATCGGCGTGCCGCAGCCGAGTTCGTGGAATTCCGCCGCCACCACCTCGTGCCGCATGCCCTCGGCCTTGTTTACCGCGAGGATCAGTGGGCGACCGGCGCGACGCAAACGTTCGGCCACATCCCTATCCTGGGGCGTGAGGCCCTCGCGCGCATCGACGAGGAAAATGAGGACATCGGCTTCCGCAACCGCCTGTTCGGCCTGGCGGGCCATCTCCCGCATGATCCCATCCTTGGCCCGCGGTTCGAACCCCCCCGTATCCACGACGATGAATGGACGCTCGTCAAGCCGCCCGTGGCCGTAGTGGCGATCCCGGGTCAGACCGGGGATGTCGGCGACGAGAGCATCGCGGGTTCGGGTAAGCCGATTGAACAGGGTGGACTTGCCCACATTGGGCCGGCCGACCAGCACGAGAACAGGATTCACTATGAGGGGGTGCGAGTAAGGCGATCGGTACTATTGGACATCGATGGCGTAGATACCGCCGCTGCGCGTCTGCACCACGATTCCATTGGAAAGGGCGCGCGGTTCAGGGATCACGGCGCTAGCGTCGGTGTTGTGGCGGGCGGCAAAATCACCGTCTTCCCGCCGGAGGGCGTGAAGTACACCTTGGGAATCTCCAACCACGATGTACCGTCCTGCGGCCACCGGCCGGGTCAGGCCCCGCATGGAAAGTTTGTCCTGCTTCCAAACGCTGGCACCGCTGGACAGTTCCAGGGCGTGAACCGCACCTTTGTCGTCCGCAACATAAACATTGCGGTCGTCCGCGTCGAGCCCGACCGAACTCGACAAGGCCCGCGTCCAGACCGGATTGCCGGACGCCAGTTCGAAGCAGCCGACCCGCCCCTGGTAGGCCACCGCGCAGACGCTGCGCCCGGTGATCACTGGCACGCCGACGACGTCGGCGACGCGCTCCAGTTCCGTCGAGCCTCGCGGCTGAGCGACGGTCGCCTCCCAGATCGCCGAGCCGTTACCAGCATTGATCACCACCAGTTTGCCGCCGGGGAAACCCGCGAGAATGCCGCTATCCACAGCAACCAGCCCGGCGGCGCTGCGCAACGACAGCGCCGGCGTCGAGCGCTGATAGACCCAGCGTCGCTTCCCGTCCGCGCTGTCGAAAGCGTAAATCCGGCTGTCGCCGCTGCGTACGATGACCATACCCGGCACGATGAGCGGTGGCGCCAGAACCTCCGAGCCAACCCGTGCCGTCCACAGCGGCTTACCGTCGGCATCGAACACCAGGAGTTCACCCTTTGAGGTTCCGACAGCGACGAGTTTTTCGTCCGCGCCGACACCGCCGGATAGTGCCTGGCCAGCCTTGATCCGCCAAACTTCCCGCCCGTCCTCGAATCGGGCCAGGCGCCCGTCACGCCCGGTCGCATAGACGGCACTGCCGACTACGGCGGGCACAAAATTGAAGTCCTCCGCCTCGCCGATTCGGCCCTGCCAGAGCGTGCGAAACGAGGCGGACGGCTCAAATGCCGTCAGCGCGGCCATTTTGACCTTGGGCGCACTGGAAAACGGGTTGAGCTTGTCCAAAGTCGAACACGCGCTCAGGGCCAGCGCCGCACAGACGACAGTGACAATTCGGCGCTTCATTGCGCGCCGCCCAATGCGTCCAGCTTCATCCGGATCAGCTCCCGCAACGCGTTGGCCACACCCACATCTGCCGCGCTTGCCTTGATGCGGGCATCCAGCTTGGTCAGCGCGGCCTGGTAAGCCGCCTTCGCGTCCTCCCGCTTATCCTGGACAGCGTAGATGTCACCGCGCAAGTCCGCAAAGCGCACACTGAAAGGTTCGAGCGGTTCCTTCTCCAACTGCTTCAAGGCTTCGGCGTAAGCCTTTTCCTCGAACATCACGGCCGCCAGCCGCAACCGCGCGAGATCCTTCAATTCGGCGTCACGGGCATGTTCCGCCGCCCAGGCCAACTGGGCCCGCGCGGTCTTCAGGTCACCGGTGTCGAACTGTACTTTCGCGGACAACAAAGCCGCCATCGGCGCGTGGGTGGAACGGGAATACTTTTCCACCAACTCTCCTGCTGCTTCCTTGGCCTTCTTGGCATCCTTGTCCGCCGCAGCCTTCTGCACCACGGCATAGATGGCCGAAGCATGAGCGGCCTGCTGGCGCTGGTACCACTGCCACCCCTGGTAGCCGACCGACACTGCCGCGGCCGCAACCGCCACGCCGGTAATCAGGCTGGAGTACCGCTCCCACCACGCCTTGATCGCGGAAAGTTGCTCCTGCTCTTCAAGATCATACGCTGCCATCTTGCTCCTCAGCCAACAGGTAGTCGCCGACATGGTCGGCCAAGTCTGCGAGTTTTACCCGGCGCTGTGCGCTGGATTCGCGTAGCGGCTTGACGGTGACTTCGTCCGCCGCGAGTTCGTCGTCGCCGATGATCGCCGCCAGCAAAGCGCCGGAACCGTCGGCCCGCTTCATCTGCGACTTGAAGCTGCCTCCGCCGCAGTGAAGCAGCACGGAGAAGCCGTTGCTGCGCAGATCTTCCGCCACGCGGAATCCTGCCCGCTGGGCGGCATCGCCCTGGTGCAGCACGTACACGTCCGGCACATCCCGCGGCAGTTCGCTGTAAGCCTCCTGCCACAACGCGACCAGCCGCTCCACGCCCATGGCAAAACCGCACGCTGGCGCCGGCTTGCCCCCAAGTTGCTCCACCAAAGTGTCGTACCGGCCGCCGGCACAGACCGTTCCCTGAGCGCCAAGCTGATCGGTTACCCACTCGAAAACGGTCAGATTGTAGTAGTCCAGCCCGCGCACCAGCCGCGGGTTGATGCGATAGGGCAGCCCCGCGTCCTTGAGCAATCCTTGCAGCTCGTCGAAGTGCTTGAGGGAAGACTCCCCGAGAACGTCCATCAGTTGCGGCGCGCCCTCGATGAGTCCCTGCATGTGCGGGTTCTTGCTATCCAGGATGCGCAGCGGGTTGGTGTGCAGGCGCCGCCGGGCATCGGCGTCCAGCTCTTCCTCGTGTTGCTCCAGGTAGGCGACGAGGGCGCTACGGTGACGCGCGCGCTCGCCGGCATTGCCCAGCGAATTGATCTCCAGCCGGATATTCTCCAGGCCCAGGTCGTCCCACAGCCGGGAGCACATCAGGATGTGCTCGGCGTCGATGTCCGGTCCGGCGAAGCCCAGTGCTTCCACCCCCACCTGATGGAACTGGCGATAGCGGCCCTTCTGCGGCCGTTCGTGGCGGAACATCGGCCCGGAATACCAAAGGCGCTGCGGCCCCGGATAAAGCAGGTTGTGCTGCAGTACGGCACGCACGCAGGAGGCCGTCCCTTCCGGACGCAGGGTCAGTTGCTCGCCATTGAGGGCGTCGACGAAGGAGTACATCTCCTTCTCGACGATATCGGTGACTTCGCCGATGGCGCGGCAGAACAGCGGCGTTGGCTCGACCAAAGGCATGCGGATGGGGCGATAGCCATAACCGCGCAGCCAGTCGCGCACAACTGCGTCGAACTCCTCCCACATCTCCGCCTCGTCCGGGAGAATGTCGTTCATGCCGCGGACGGCCTGTATCGTGGCGCTCATAAGACCTTGCAGAAACGTGATTCGGGCAGGACGGGCCGGGTCAATCGGGCCGATCCGCTGCATCGTGGCCCTTGCGGGCGTAGTGGGAGGCGACGTACTGGTCAATGATGTCGCGGAATTCGCGGGCGATGTTGTCGCCTTTTAGCGTCACGGTCTTTTCACCATCGACGTAGACCGGCGCCACCGGCGTCTCGCCCGAACCCGGCAGCGAGATGCCGATGTTGGCGTGGCGGCTTTCTCCCGGACCGTTCACCACGCAGCCCATCACGGCCAGACTCATGTTCTCCACGCCATCGAACTGGCCACGCCAGGTGGGCATCATTTCCCGGACGTACTGCTGAATGTCCTGCGCCAGCTCCTGAAACACCGTGCTGGTAGTACGGCCGCACCCGGGGCAGGCCGCCACCATGGGCGTGAAGGCCCGCAGGCCCATGGTCTGCAGCAGCTCCTGCGCGACGACCACTTCCTGGGTACGCGCGCCGTTGGGTTCGGGCGTCAGCGAAACGCGGATGGTGTCGCCGATGCCTTGCTGCAGCACCACGGCCAGCGCGGCGGAAGACGCCACGATGCCCTTCGAGCCCATGCCTGCTTCGGTCAGGCCGAGGTGCAGAGGATAGTCGCAGCGCGCGGCAAGTTCGCTGTAAATCGCGATGAGATCCTGCACACCGCTGACTTTGCACGACAGCACGATGGCGTCGCCCGGCAGCCCCAGTTCCTCCGCCCGCTGTGCGCTTTCCAGGGCGGAAGCTACCATCGCTTCCCGCATCACCCCCACCGCGTCCTTCGGCTGGGTACGGTGGGCGTTCTCGTCCATGATGCGGGCCAGCAGATCCTGATCCAGGCTGCCCCAATTCACGCCGATGCGCACCGGTTTGCCATACTGGCAGGCGGTTTCGACGATGGCGGCGAACTGGCCGTCGCGCTTGGCTCCCTTGCCAACGTTGCCGGGATTGATGCGCAGTTTGTCCAAAACCTCGGCACACGCCGGATTGTCCGCCAGCAGCTTGTGCCCGTTGAAATGGAAATCGCCGATCAGCGGCACATCAACGTTCATGCGCAGCAACTGCTCGCGGATGCGCGGCACGGCCTGCGCGGCCTCCTGGGTGTTGACCGTGAGGCGGACCAGTTCCGAACCGGCGCGCGCCAGCGCGGCTACCTGGATGGCGGTGGCAACGTGGTCCGCGGTGTCCGTATTGGTCATGGACTGAACGACGATGGGGGCCGAGGAACCGATGACGACCCCGCCCACACGCACGGTGCGGGAGGCACGGCGGGCGATCACTCGGTCACCCTCATGAGGCTTGTTCATGGCTGCAGGACTACTCCAAGTTGAATCGGGCGACGGTGACGGTGGTGTAAGGCTTAAGGTCCACTGGCTTGCCATCGTAGGCGAGTTGCACGCCTTTGGCGTTGCCCACCACCAGGGCAAAGGGCGGGCTTCCTTCCACCTCCAGGATGGAGCCCGGGGTATTGAGCTTGGAAACCAGCATCTTCCCGGTGGCGTCCTTCACTTCGACCCAGGAATCCACCTCAAAGCCGAACTTCAGCTTGCGCGACTCCGTCGTGGCAGTGCCAGGAGAAGCCGTGGGCGTTGGGCCGGGCGGTACGGCGTCAGTGGGCGCTGCCGCCACCGGCGCGGTCGAAACGGGTGGGGGCAACACCACCGGCACCTCGCCTGAGGGCGTGACTGCTGCCGGACCGTCCGGCGCAGGAACCGGCGAGGCCGACAAAGGCGTCACCGCCACGGTAAGGGTCTCCGTTCCCGGCATACCGCTGCTGACTGGCGCGGTGGAAACCGCTTCAGTCTTGGCCGGACGCCAGAAAGTCCAGGAACCGCCCTGGAAACGCTCCACGTAGACCACCAGCAGCAGGGCCACCGCGACGACCCCAAAGGCAATGAGTAGCCAGCGCGGGACGGAACGCGCGGCCGAGGCGGCCGGCATGGTACCGATGGCGGTGGCCAGGGGAGCCAGTTCCACGTCCCGCTTGGCCGAGGATCGATCCACGACGGCCAGCAGCGGCGCCGCGTCCAATTGCATCAGCCGGGCGTAGTTGCGCACGAAACCACGCGCAAACGTCGCCCCCGGCAGTTGCTGAAAATCTTCCTGCTCGATCGCCGCAACCTGCTTCGGCGTCAGCTTGAGCGCGTTGGCGATGTCGTCGATGTCCAGCCCGCGCGCTTCCCGGGCCTGGCGCAATGCTGCTCCCGGCCCCAGCGGCGCCTCCACCCCGGTCACTTCCTCGATGATCTCCGTCACTCGAACTGCCCCCGAATCAGCATCTGCTGCTCTTTGCTACCGGCGAAGCCCTTACGCAACTGGTTGGCGAATTTGGATTCCGCAGCTTGGTCGCCGAGTTTGCGCTCGATGCGTAGCGCAAGCCACAGCGATTCCGCGTTCGGCTCCTGAACGTCGTGTACCGCGCTGATCAAGCGCTGGGCCTCCAGGAAATCGCCGCGTTGAAAGCTCAGGCTGGCGAGGTGGTACAGCGCCTGGGCATTGCGCTCGTCTGCCGCGGCGGCACGCTTGAAGTATTCCGCCGCCGCAGTCTCGTCCTTCAAGCGCAGCGAACACAAACCGGCGTTGGTGAAAGGTTTGGTGGGGGTGGCGTAAAGGGGATTCTTGACGGCGCTCATCAGGCGCTCGATGCCTTCCTTTTCGCGCCCCGACGTACACAGGAACCAGCCGTAATTGTTGTTGGTCTCGGGGTCGTTGGGCGCGATGCTCAGGGCCTTGCGGAACGCTTGTTCGGCCAAGCCGTTTTCCATCAAGTACATATGCACCAGGGCGAGCAGATTGTAAGCGGGGGAATACCCCGCATCCGCTGCTATGGCCTTGCGGGCTTCCTCCAGCGCAATTGCCATTCCCTTACTGTCGTAGTACGCAAGCCCGAGATCGGTATGCACCTTCGCCCGCTTCTGCGCCTCACCCACAGCGGGCTGCTCGGACACCGGCACGGCGCTCGTATCCTCGCGCACAGCGGTCTGGGTACACCCGGCCAGCAGAATCACGCTGGCCAATGCAAGCCAAGTCATTCGTTTCAAGAGGCAATCTCCTGCATCGAAGGCACGACGGCCCGAACCATCTCCACCCGCCGCGACCTGTCCTGGACCTTGCCCGCGAGTTGGCCGCACGCGGCGTCGATGGCGTCACCGCGCGTCTTGCGCGTTGTCGTCACCCTGCCGCCGTCCAGAAGCACCTGGGCAAAAGCGCGTATGCGCGCCGGAGCAGACCGCTTCAGATGCGAACCCGGAAAAGGATTGAAGGGGATGAGGTTGAACTTGCACGGTACGTCCCGCACCAGGCGCAATAGCGCCCGGGCATGGTCGTCGCTGTCGTTGACCCCATCCAGCATGACGTATTCGAAGGTAACGAAATCCCGCGGCGCCTTTTCCAGGTAACGCAGGCAAGCCCCCATCAGTTCGCGCAAGGGATACTTGCGGTTGATAGGAACGAGTTGGTCCCGAAGGTCGTCGGTGGGCGCGTGCAGCGACACTGCCAGCGCTACGGGACAGGCGTCGCGCAGCCGGTCGATGGCCGGCACGATCCCGGAGGTGGAGACGGTCACTCGGCGACGCGACAGTCCATAGGCGTTGTCGTCGAGCATCACCCGCAACGCGGTGAGGGTGTGATCGAAATTGGCCAGCGGTTCGCCCATCCCCATCAGAACCACATTGGTGATGAGCCGCTCGCCGCCAGGCGTCGCGCCAAGCAGGCGATTGGCGAGCCACAATTGGCCGACGATCTCACCCGCCGTCAAATTGCGGTTGAACCCTTGGCGCCCCGTCGCGCAGAAAGCGCATTCCAGGGCGCAGCCCGCCTGGGAGGACACACACAGGGTACCGCGGCCGTCATCGGGGATGAAAACACTCTCGACAGCATTGGCGCCGCCCACGTCCAGCAGCCACTTGCGCGTGCCATCCGGCGACACGTCGTCGCGAATGACCCGCGGCGCATCGACCGCGGCCTGGTCCTGCAAGTTGCTGCGCAGGCTCTTGGCCAGATCGGTCATGGCCTCAACATCGGCCACGCCAAAGCGATGAATCCAGCGCAACAACTGCCGCGCACGAAACGGCTTCTCGCCCCAGCCAGACAACAGCCGGGTGAGCCCTTCCGCATCGTAGTCGAGAAGATTGACGCGCATTGCTAGGCGTGGGTCGGGCAAGGCGTCGCGGCACGAAAACCGGCAGACATGAGCCGGCACCGCGCCGCGGCGACAAGGCTCATCGGCCCGCGAAGACCTCGAGGGCGGGAAAGAAATAGGCGATTTCGACCGCAGCCGTCTCCGCCGCATCGGAGCCATGCACGGCGTTGGCGTCAATGCTATCCGCGAAATCGGCGCGAATGGTGCCCGCCTCGGCTTTCTTCGGGTCGGTCGCACCCATCAGTTCGCGGTTCTTCGCGATGGCGCCTTCACCCTCCAGTACCTGGATCATCACCGGACCGGAAGTCATGAACTGCACCAGATCATTGAAGAACGGACGGCCCTTGTGGACCGCGTAAAAACCTTCCGCCTCGGCACGGGACAACCAGGCCATCCGGGCAGCAACGATCTTCAGACCGTTGGTCTCGAAGCGGGAATAGATTTTTCCGATAACGTTCTTCGCTACGGCATCCGGTTTGACGATCGACAGCGTGCGCTCAATGGCCATAAAAAACTCCTGAAAAATCAATACGGGAAAAAGCGGGAAGCTGAATTCGCTTAACGGAGAATTGTAACAGGATCGGCC
>JBAWHH010000667.1:0-8700 GCA_049593715.1 Rhodocyclaceae bacterium | reverse complement strand
GCTAGCCAAGCCGAAGGCTGGGTCAGAAACAAGTACATTGTTGCGAAAGAAGACAATTAGGAGGCAAAAGCCATGGACGCAGGATCATCCGGGTTGAACGCTGCCGGCTGGATGCTGGCAATCGGATTGGGGGGAATCGTCGGAGCCGTTGGGCAACTAATCAGAGTCATCGCCGGACTGCGCAAATTGAACGAAAGTGCGGATGCGACTGAAACCAGCCTCGCCGCATCGTTCTCAGCTAGCAGGCTCGTGGTGAGCATACTGATTGTCGGCGTCGCCGGGGCGCTCGCCGCCATTTCCATGGGTTTCAATCCGGCCGACAAGATCTCCTCCGAAGTGATTGTCGCTCTCCTCGGGTCAGGCTATGCCGGCGCAGACTTCATCGAGGCATTCATGCGCAAATCCCGATTGCCCGTCCCTTCGGAGTCGGAAAAGCGCTCATCGTCCAATGAAGTTTACGGTTAGGCCGAGACGTGATGCGGGCCACATGTTTGCAGCGTTCCGACGTTGTCTTGCGTCTATGGGCCAGATTTCTGACGGCGCGATCTTGAGATAGGGCCTCACAACAATCCCCGGTGGTTGCTTTTTTTGGGGTTCCGCGGCGTGCCGTGGCCAACACGCCCGCTCACTCCAGCTTGAAGATCACCGGCAGGATGAGATCCATCACGCCGGCATCGGGAATGCGGCCGATGCGGTAGGCGGCGGCAACCGCGGCCTTGTCCAGCACCTCCTTGCCGCTGCTTACCACCACCTTGGCCTGGACGACGTTTCCCGACTTGTCCAGCGCCACCAGCAGGCGCACTTCGCCCTCGGTCCCCTGGGCGACCGCTTCGGGCGGATAGAACACCTGCTCCGCGAGTTTCCGGCGCATGGCTGCCTCCGCCGACTGCTTCGAGCGCTTCTGCCCTTGATCGGATTCGCGCAGCGGGTTGTCCGGCGAGGTGGCCGGCACTTGCTCCGCCAGTGCAGGAGGCAAGGTATTTTTCAGCACCGGCTCGCTGGGGCGTGGCGGCTGAAGCGGGGGCATCTGGGACGGCGGAAGCAGCCGCGCCTGTAGCGCCGCCGGGGTCGCGCGCTTGGCGGGCTTGGCGAACCCGAGCCAGTGCAACCCGATGACCGCAACGGCGTGCAAGGCGAAAGAGGCCGCCAAAGCCAGGATCAGACGCCGGTCGGCAGGCAGGAGAGCCGTGGAAAACATCGGGCAGTGTTGGGGCGGAAACCATGGTCGCCGCCCTAAAAACCGTATCCGGTTGGGAATGACCCGCCATTGTCCTACAAGGCGTTGCGGCAGAAGCATTGATAAGCGGGGCGAAGAGCCCCCAGCCCGCGACGGGCCCTGTCCCGTCGCCGCCGATGGCCCTCCCCTGTCGCGCGATGCCAGATCCCGGGGTTGGCGCAGCCTTCGGGCCTGCACGGGTCCCCTATGGACCGGCACATCCAATAGGAAGCGTCCGACAAAATCTTTACGAGATCTTTATGTCCGTTTTCGTAGCATGTGTCCGCGGTTGGAAGCTTGAGTTGCGGCTGCAAGGAAGGCAAGAATGACGGACAGGAGAGGATCAAGCCCGAAAGCGCCTTCTACCCTCATCTGCTGCGCCACGCTTCTCCCACTGTCCGCTAAGAATCAGGCTCGCACATCCGAGGTGGTGGCCGTATGGATATGCTTTCTTCTGTCCTCAACAAATGCGGCGCTTGCTGCCAATACATCGGGACAACGCAGCCGCATGGCGATCTGCCCAGTGCTTCGGTTCATTTCGTGACAGCCCGCATTTCGATACGCGAATCGACAGAAGTCTTTCACGCTCTGCCCGTTTCTCGCGATCAGCAGCCCCGGTGCTTCCCGCCGAGGTGCCCAAAGCAACTTTCGCCGGTCGCACTTGGCGTTGAGCGTGAACAGACTGCGCGCAAGCAACTGAACAATGACGTCTTGCAACCGCATTTCGCATAGGAGCCGGCATGGCTAACATGATTCAAAGTCGTTTGGACGTCCAAGACATCCTCTGCGACGTTACGGCCGATAGCAAAGACGGACTTCTCGACGCTGTGGGCCGGCACATGGAGAAGCGCCACGGCTTACCTAATCGGGCCGTAGTCCACGCCTTGGGCCATCGGGAGCGGATCGGCAGCACGGCCCTGGGCTTGGGTTTTGCTATTCCCCACGCCCGCATTCAGGAACTCGAACAGATCCGGATCGCCTATCTGCGGCTGAAGGCGCCCCTAGCGTTTGAGGCCAGGGACGGCAAACCGGTCTCCGACGTGCTCGTCGTGCTCGTGCCAAAACACGCCAGCGAAGAACACTTGCACATCCTTGCCGATGCGACCCACATGTTCTCCGATCCGCGTTTCCGCGAGCGCTTGCAGCGATGCAGCGACGCCACTGCAGTCTGGCAAGAGTTCGCAGCATGGCCGCACCCCAGCCGCAATTTCGACAAGGGCTCAAGTCGCCTGCATGTGTCTACTGAGGTACCGATCCGGCCTCGCTTTTTCCGTCGCATCTGGACCTCATCGTCGATCCGTTGATGGTTTCGATTCTTTAAGAGCAGCGCGCCGTGAATGCCGCGTTGTGTGTTGGTATCTATTCCCAAGGCAAAGCGCTGGAAGTCGCCGCAATCGCTTCCGGTCGACCCTCGGTGACGGCGAGCTTTCCAGCAACAGGAATGGGCATCGAGGCCATCAGGGTCTTCCTCCTGTCGAGCCAAGGCAATTCGGTGCGCCTAGCGGTAGCGGGCGCAGCGGCTTTGAGTGTCGCCCTGGCACTGGGCAGCGAATCGGATGGCGACGTCTTCATCGTCTCCCCGTCCGTCGCGTGCCATTCGGTTGCGCTCGCGAAATATGCAGGGCGCGCCATATGACCTCACGGAACTGGGACAGTATTGGCGCTGCGTACCGCTCTGGCCACGATGAGTTGCGAGGGACAATTGATCCCCGGCCTGAAGCTCCGGGCATCGCCCTGATTCCCAAGGGCAGAATGACCGCGAGGCCGACGGACTGTTTCAGAACACCGACAGACAGCATTCATTTGACTGGTCGGCTGTCGTGTCGGGCGATGCTTTTGAAGTGCTTCCCCCGGCCTCAGATGATCTATTGCCCGATTGCAGCGGGACCGATGCCCGTGCTCGGCGGGCGCCTATTTCTTCCAAGAAGTCGCCAAGGGAATATCGGCAAATCAACGTGATGCGATGCTCGCTGCGGCAATTTTGGGCAGTGAGCCCAGCGAGGGCGCCACAATGCTCGTCAACTGCACAGCCTATCAGCATGGGCGAAAGCTCGCCGACATCGAGCCAGGGGAGATTTCGGCTTACCTGGACAGGCCTGAGACCTTCGTATGGGTCGCACTGCAGGAGCCGACCGAGGCAGATCTCGGCAAAATGCAGCAGGTATTCAATCTGCACCCGCTAGCCGTCGAGGATGCTTGTCACGGCCACGAGTCCGTGGCGCGTCCGAAGATTGAGGAGTACGGCGACTCACTTTTTGTGGTGATGAACTCGGCGGAGTTCACGCCCACCGACGAGATCAAGCTGGGCGAGGTGGCGGTTTTCGTCGGCCGAAACTATGTGCTCTCTGTGCGCAGGCGCGCGGAGCGCGGCTTTCGCGACGTCCGCGCACGCACGGAGCGCGAGCCGGAGCTATTGAGAGGGGGGCCAGGCTACGTCCTCTACGCTTTGATGGATGCGGTAGTTGATCGCTATTTCCCGGTGCTGGAGGCGATCGAGACCGAACTCGAACTGATCGAGAATCGCCTCTTCGCCACCGACGCGCAACCGCGTGCGAATATCGAGTCTCTGTACTATGTAAAGCAGAACCTGGCGACGCTCAAACACGCGAGCGGCCCACTCCGCGAATACTCCAACAAACTGTTTGGCGGTCGTGTTCCGCCCGCATGTACGGAGTTGGGCGAATACTTCCGGGACGTCGACGACCACTTGGCGCGCCTCAACCAGTCAATTGAAGCCGCCCGCGACACCGTTGCCACGGCAATCCAGGTGAACCTTGCGATGGTGCAAGTTGGCGAAAGTGAGGTTTCCAAGCGCCTCGCCGCCTATGCAGCACTCGTTGCCGTGCCAACGATGATTGCCGGTGTGTACGGCATGAACTTCGAGAACATGCCGGAGTTGAAGTGGACCTTCGGCTATCCCGCGGCTATAGCCGTCATCGCCGCCATCGACGGGTTTCTGTTCTACCGTTTCCGGAAGGCTGGCTGGGTGTAGCGTTGGCGGAGGCCGCAAAGCGGCCACACGGGAGTCCGTCCCTTTGTCGCTCAGGCCAATTCCCCGGCGACCGACACACACAAATAGGCAGGCCAGCGCTCAAATCTTGATGCGATTTTTATGCGAGTGGTTCTAGGCTTGCGGGAACTTATGAGCAGGAGGTCGCCGATGGATCTCGTCTTTATCGCCGTGCTGGCCGCCTTGGTTGGCGCCACCGTGGGGCTCGCGCATCTTTGCGAGCGCCTGCAACCGCACAGAGCGAAGCGGCCATGAACATCTGGCTGGTGATCGCGCTGGTATTGGCGCTCGGTGTGGGCGGGTACCTGGTCTACGCGCTACTCAAAGCGGAGGACTTCACATGAGCGGCCATGGATTGCTTCAGCTCGCCCTCTATTTCGGTGTGCTGACCCTGCTGGCGCTGCCCCTGGGGCCGTTCATCGCCCGCGTCCTGTCCGGCGAGCCCACCTTCCTCAGCCCTGCCCTGGGCAGGGTGGAGCGCGGCTTCTATCGACTGGCGGGCGTCGATCCTCTGGACGACATGCCGTGGCGGCGCTACGCGACGGCGGTCCTTGCCTTCAGCGCAATCGGCCTGCTGGCGGCGTATGGGCTGCAACGCCTGCAGGGATTCCTGCCGCTCAATCCCCAGGGCCTGGGGGCGGTATCGCCGGATTCCGCGTTCAACACCGCTATCAGCTTCGTCACCAACACCAATTGGCAGGGCTATGGCGGCGAATCGACGATGAGCTACCTCACCCAGATGCTCGCCCTGACGGTGCAGAACTTCGTCTCGGCCGCCACCGGCATCGCCGTGCTGGCGGCGTTCGTCCGCGGCCTGATCCGCAAGCAGGAGAACGGCCTGGGCAATTTCTGGGTCGATCTCACCCGAACCACGCTGTACGTGCTGCTGCCGCTCTCCTTCGTCCTGGCCCTGTTCCTGGTCTCACAAGGCGTGGTGCAGAACCTGCGGCCCGCGGTCGAGGTGCCCCTGGTGCAGTCCACCGAGGTGATCATCCCGGCCAACGACGGCCAGCCCGAAAAACGCGAGGTCATCGCCACGCAGCAGTTGCCCCAAGGCCCGGCCGCTTCCCAGGTGGCGATCAAGCAACTGGGCACCAACGGCGGCGGCTTCTTCAACGTCAATTCGGCCCACCCCTACGAGAACCCGGCGCCGCTGGCGAATTTCGTTGAAATGCTGGCGATCCTGCTCATCCCCGCCGCGCTGTGCTTCAGCTACGGGCACATGGTGGGCGACAAACGGCAGGGTTGGGCGATCTACGCCGCGATGAGCCTGATTTTCATCGTGCTGGCCGCCGGAGCCATCGCGGCCGAAGAGCACGGCATCCCCGGCCTGTCGGCCCTGGGCATCGACGCCTCGCCCGGCAACCTGGAAGGCAAGGAAACCCGCTTCGGCGCAGCCACTTCCGCCCTCTGGGCGGCCGCCACCACGGCGGCGAGCAATGGCTCGGTCAACGCCATGCACGACTCCTTCACGCCGCTGGGCGGCATGGTGGCGATGTGGCTGATGCAACTGGGCGAAGTCGTCTTCGGCGGGGTGGGATCCGGGCTATACGGGATGCTGGTATTCGCCATCATCGCGGTGTTCATCGCCGGGCTGATGGTGGGCCGCACGCCGGAGTACCTGGGCAAGAAGATCGAAGCCTTCGAGATGAAGATGGCGGCGCTGGTGATCCTGATCCCGCCGTTCGTCGTGCTGTTCGGTACGGCGGTCGCCGTGGTGAGCGAACCGGGCCTGAGCAGCTTGTCCAACCCCGGCGCCCATGGCTTCTCCCAGGTGCTCTACGCCTTCAGCTCGGCGGGCAACAACAACGGCAGCGCTTTCGCCGGCCTGTCGGCCAACACGCCCTTCTACAACACGGCCCTGGGCGTCGCCATGTGGATTGCCCGCTTCGGGCTCGTCGTGCCGGTGCTGGCGCTGGCCGGCAGCCTCGCTGCCAAGCGGCTGGTACCGCCCTCCAGCGGCACGCTGCCCACCCATACGCCGCTCTTCGTCGGCCTGCTGATCGGTACCGTTCTGCTGGTGGGCGCCCTGACCTTCGTGCCGGCCCTGGCCCTTGGCCCAATCGTCGAACATCTGATCATGACGGGAGGCCCGCAATGACCCGCCCCGTACACAAGACCTTCGAACCGCGCCTGGTAAGCCAGGCGCTGGCCGATTCGTTCAAGCGCCTGTCCCCGGCGGCCCAGTGGAAGAACCCCGTGATGTTCGTCGTCTGGCTCGGCGCGCTGCTCACCGCGGTGCTGGCGGTGGCGCAGCGCGACGGGTTCGGCGCCACGATTTCGGTGTGGCTATGGTTTACCGTCCTCTTCGCCAACTTCGCCGAGGCGCTGGCTGAAGGGCGCGGCAAAGCCCAGGCGGCCAGCCTGCGCGGCGCCAAACAGGATACCCAGGCGGTCAAACTCGCCGGTGCCCAGCGCGACGCCCCACGCAGCAGCGTCTCCTCAGCGACCCTGCGCGCCGGGGACGTGGTGCTGGTGGAAGCCGGCCAGACAATTCCCGGCGATGGTGAGGCGATCGATGGGGTGGCCTCCGTCGATGAATCGGCGATCACCGGAGAATCCGCGCCGGTGGTGCGGGCGGCCGGCGGCGACCATTCCTCCGTCACCGGCGGCACGCGAGTGCTCTCCGATTGGCTGGTGGTGCGCATCGCCGCCAATCCTGGCGAAGCGTTCCTGGACCGCATGATCGCCATGGTCGAGGGTGCCAAGCGCCAGAAGACGCCGAACGAGATTGCGCTGTCGATCCTGCTCGCCGCCCTGACCCTGATCTTCCTCGTCGCGGTGGCCACGCTGTATCCGTTCTCGGCCTACGCCGTAGCGGCCAACCAGTCGGGTACGGTGGTGAGCATTACGGTGCTGGTGGCCCTGCTGGTGTGCCTGATCCCCACCACCATCGGCGCGCTGCTCTCGGCCATCGGCATCGCCGGAATGGACCGCATGATCCAGGCCAACGTCGTCGCCACTTCCGGGCGCGCCATCGAAGCCGCCGGCGACGTGGACGTGCTCCTGCTGGACAAGACGGGCACCATCACCCTGGGCAACCGGCAGGCGGCGCACTTCCTGCCGGCGCCCGGTGTGGGTGAGCACGAACTCGCCGATGCGGCACAGCTCGCCTCCCTCGCCGATGAAACGCCGGAAGGCCGCTCCATCGTCGTGCTGGCCAAGCGTTTCGGCCTGCGCGGGCGGGAACTGCACGAGCTAGCCGCCACCTTTGTCCCCTTCACCGCCCAGACACGCATGAGCGGCGTCGATTTCGAAGGGCGTCAGGTGCGCAAAGGCGCGCCCGACGCCATGGAAGCCTGGCTGAATCAGCACGGCACGAGCCTGGATCCGGGCGTGCGAGCCATGGTGGACGGCGTCTCCCGCCAGGGCGCCACGCCGCTGGTGGTGGTCGATGGCGCGCGCACCCTGGGCGTCGTGGAACTGCGCGACATCGTCAAGGGCGGCATTCGCGAGCGCTTTACGCAACTTCGCCGGATGGGCATCAAGACCGTGATGATCACCGGGGACAACCGCCTGACGGCGGCCGCCATCGCCGCCGATGCCGGCGTGGACGACTATCTGGCGGAAGCCACACCGGAGGCGAAGCTCAAGCTCATCCGCAACTATCAGGCCCAGGGCCGTCTGGTGGCAATGTGCGGGGACGGCACCAACGATGCCCCCGCCCTCGCCCAGGCCGATGTGGCGGTGGCGATGAACAGCGGCACCCAGGCGGCGAAAGAGGCCGGCAACATGGTGGATCTGGACTCCAACCCCACCAAGCTCATCGAGGTGGTGAAGATCGGCAAGCAGATGCTCATCACCCGCGGGGCGCTGACCACGTTCTCGATTGCCAACGACGTGTCGAAATACTTTGCGATCATCCCGGCCGCCTTTGCCGTCACCTATCCGCAGTTGAACGCGCTGAACGTCATGCACCTCGCCACACCGCATTCGGCGATCCTGTCGGCGGTGATCTTCAACGCCCTCATCATCGTCGCCCTCATCCCGATTGCCCTCAAAGGGGTAAGGAGTGAAGCGGAGCGGGCCGAGCGGCTCTTGCGGCGCAATCTCCTGGTCTATGGTCTGGGCGGGCTGGTGGTTCCCTTTTTCGGCATCAAGGTGATCGACCTCGTCCTGGTCGTCAGCGGGCTCGCTTAGGAGACAACGATGATCAACCAATTGCGACCGGCTTTGGTGTTGTTTGTCCTGCTGTCGCTGGTCACGGGACTGGTCTATCCCCTCGCGGTGACCGGCATCGCCCAACTGGTCATGCCCGGGCGGGCCAACGGCAGCCTGATTCTGCGCGAGGGCAAACCCATCGGTTCGGCCCTGATCGGGCAGCCTTTCGCCGATGCCCGCTACTTCTGGGGGCGCCCCTCGGCCACCGCCCCGCAGCCCTACAACGGGCTGGCGTCCAGCGGCTCCAACCTCGGCCCGACCAACCCGGCCCTGACGGACGGATTGAACGCACGGCTGGCGGCGCTGCGGGCGG
>JBAWHH010000666.1:0-10348 GCA_049593715.1 Rhodocyclaceae bacterium | reverse complement strand
GGCCGGATCGTTGAGACATCGCTATGCTTGAACAAGCCGCAGTTCTGGTTTTGAACCATTTGTTGCAGGACGCCCAATGGGCGCGGGAACGGCTCGCCCGCTCGGCAGGCGCGACGGCAAGACTTGCCCTGCCGGGCTTGCTCCTCGAATTCACCATCAACGCCGATGGAACGGTGACCCAGACGTCGGCGAGCGAATGCGACGTGGTCGTCACGCTGCCGCCTGAGGCCATCCTGGCCGCGGGGACTGATTTTGCTGCGGCAATGCGGAAAGCCCGTATTACCGGGTCGGCAGAACTGGCCGATACGCTGGCATTCGTCTTCCGAAATCTGCGTTGGGACGCAGAGGAAGAGCTGAGCCGCATCGTCGGCGACATCCCGGCCCGCCGCCTGGCAGACATCGGGCGGCGCTTCGCTGTCTGGCAGAAGGGCTCGGCGCTACGGCTGACCGAGAACGTCGTTGAATTCCTGCAGGACGAACAACCTTTGCTGGTCAGCAACGTTGCCGTCGCCGGATTCTGCGAAGCAGTGGACAACCTGCGAGACGATTTGGCGCGCCTGGAGAAGCGGATCCAGCGTACTGAGCAGGGCTTTAGCTCTGGCCCCATAACGAACTGAGGAAGGGTGCCCATGTTGAGAAGAACCATACTCGTATTGGCGGCTGGCATCGCGGCGCAGTCTTGCGCCCACGATACGGCGCAGATCGACGAGACACGCAAAACCGCGCTCCAACTGGCCAGCCGGCTACAGGGAGCCTTGCAGGAGGAAATGAAGAAAGGTCCCGAGAACGCCGTCGGGGTGTGCAAGGATCTTTCGCCGAAATTTGCTAGCGAACTTTCCCGCAGCACGGGCTGGCGTATTTCCCGCGTCAGCCTTAAGGTGCGCAATCCTCTACTCGGAACCGCCGACGGCTGGGAAACCGCAGCGCTAGCCGAGTTCGACAAGCGTGCCGCTGCTGGCGAAGAGGCGACCAAGCTGGAAAAGAGCGAAATCGTCACCGAAGGCGGCACGCAGTATCTACGCTACATCAAGGCGCTGCCAGTGCAACCAACATGCCTGAGCTGCCACGGCGGCAGCGCCGATATTCCTTCGGCGGTAAAGGCGACGCTTGCTTCGGAGTACCCCCACGACCGCGCGACGGGTTACGCGGCCGGACAGGTTCGCGGCGGACTGACCGTAAAGCGTCCGCTGTAAGGCCAAGAGAATCGGCAACAAAAAAGGCAGCCATTGGCTGCCTTTTTTGTTTGATGCGAAGGGCTAGCCGTTGCGCCGGCGCAGTTTCTGAATCGCCTGCAATTGGGCGATGGCCGAAGCCAGTTCCGCCTCGGCCTTCGCATACTCCATCTCCGAGGTCCGATTGCGCATAGCTTCTTCCGCCTGCTTCTTGGCCTCAATGGCCTTAGCCTCATCCAGGTCGTGACCGCGAATGGCGGTATCCGCCAACACCGTCACGCAGTTCGGCTGCACTTCCAGGATGCCGCCGGCGACGAAGATTAGTTCCTCTTCGGCGCGGTCCGGCAACTTCAGGCGCACTGTTCCTGGGCGGATCCGGGTCATAAGCTGGGTGTGACCGGGCAAAATGCCCAGCTCGCCCGCTTCCCCCGGAAGCACCACGAACTCCGCCAAGCCGCCGAAAATCGACTCTTCGGCGCTAACGACGTCAACATGTATGGTCATTGCCATATTTGGCTCCTCGACCGCTTATTGCAGCGTCTTCGCTTTTTCCACTGCTTCGTCGATGGTGCCGACCATGTAGAAGGCCTGCTCGGGAAGGTGGTCATATTCACCGCTGACGATACCTTTGAAGCCGCGGATCGTCTCTTTGAGCGAAACGTACTTGCCTGGCGAACCGGTAAACACTTCCGCAACAAAGAACGGCTGCGAGAGAAAGCGCTGGATCTTCCGCGCCCGAGCAACAACGAGTTTGTCCTCCGGAGCCAGTTCGTCCATGCCCAGGATTGCGATGATGTCGCGCAATTCTTTGTACCGCTGCAGCGTCTGCTGCACATTGCGCGTCGTTTGATAGTGCTCTTCACCGACCACCAGCGGGTCCAACTGACGCGAAGTGGAATCCAGTGGATCGACGGCAGGGTAGATACCCAGCGAGGCGATGTCACGTGACAGCACGACGGTGGCGTCCAAGTGGCCGAATGTGGTCGCCGGAGACGGATCCGTCAAATCGTCCGCAGGAACGTAAACGGCCTGGATCGAGGTAATGGAACCGGTCTTGGTGGAAGTAATACGCTCCTGCAAGCGGCCCATTTCTTCGGCCAGCGTTGGCTGGTAGCCCACCGCCGACGGCATACGGCCCAGCAGCGCGGACACTTCGGTACCGGCCAGCGTAAAGCGGTAGATGTTGTCTACAAAGAACAACACATCCCTGCCTTCATCCCGGAACTGCTCGGCGATGGTCAAGCCGGTAAGCGCGACGCGCAGGCGGTTACCCGGGGGCTCGTTCATCTGCCCGTAAACCAGAGCCACCTTGTCGAGAACGTTCGAATCCTTCATCTCGTGATAGAAGTCGTTCCCTTCTCGAGTACGCTCGCCCACGCCGGCAAACACCGAGTAGCCACTGTGTTCGATGGCAATGTTGCGGATCAACTCCATCATGTTCACGGTCTTGCCGACACCGGCACCGCCGAACAGTCCGACTTTACCGCCCTTGGCGAACGGGCAGACCAAGTCGATAACCTTGATCCCTGTTTCGAGCAACTCCGTCGCCGGGGAAAGATCCTCGAAAATGGGCGCTTTGCGGTGGATGCTCATCGTTTGCTCTGCACCGACCGGCCCTTTTTCGTCGATCGGGCGCCCGAGTACGTCCATGATCCGGCCCAGCGTCTTGGTGCCGACGGGGACGGAAATGGGCGCCCGGGTGTTCTCGACCATCATTCCGCGACGCAGCCCGTCGGAAGATCCGAGGGCAATCGTACGGACAATGCCGTCACCCAACTGCTGCTGGACTTCGAGCGTCAGCCCGATCTCATCCATCACCAGAGCGTCGTATACTTTAGGCATATCTTCGCGTTTGAACGAAACGTCCACAACGGCGCCGATGCACTGAACGATTTCACCTTGACTCATCGCAGTTTCCTCAAACTGATTTGCTTCGTTAGACGGCTGCAGCACCGCCAACGATTTCCGAGATCTCTTTGGTGATCGCGGCTTGGCGGGTCTTGTTGTAGATCAACTGCAATTCGTCGATGACATTGCCTGCATTGTCCGAGGCCGACTTCATGGCCACCATGCGCGCACTCTGCTCGGACGCCATGTTTTCCGCGACCGCCTGGTAAATCAGCGCTTCGACGTAACGCACCAGCAGTTCGTCAATCACCTCTTTGGCGGCGGGTTCGTAAATGTAGTCCCACGCATGCTTGGGCGAGCTTTGCAGGTCTTCCCGCTTCAACGGGAGTAGCTGCTCCACTACGGGCTCCTGCTTCATGGTGTTAACGAAGCGGGTATACGCAAGAAAAACTTCGTCCAACTCACCAGACTCGTAGGAGTCGAGCATGATCTTCACCGGACCGATCAGCTTCTCCAGGTGCGGGGTATCGCCAAGGCCAGTGACGTGGGAAACCACCTTCGCCCCCATGCGCTGCATGAAGCCAAAACCCTTATTGCCGATGGAGGTGACGGCGATGGAGACATCCGCCCCCTGCAGGTCCTTCATGCGCTGGACTACAAGACGCAGCACGTTGGTGTTGAGGCCGCCGCACAGCCCCTTGTCCGAGGTCACGACGATGATCCCAACCCGCCTCGTCGGCTCACGCCGTTGCAGGAACGGATGGTGGTACTCGGTGTTGGCGTGGGCCAGATTGCCAATGATGTTGCGGACACGCTCCCCGTAGGGACGTGCCGCCCGCATTCTGTCCTGAGCACGCCGCATTTTGGACGCCGCCACCATCTCCATGGCCTTGGTGATCTTCTGCGTGTTCTTGACGCTGTTGATCTTCGTCCGGATCTCTTTGCCGCCAGCCATGGCGCTCCCCTCCGGTTAGACCCAGCTCTTCTTGAACTCTTCGATCGCAGCCACCAACGCCTTCTCGGCGTCAGCATCCATGTCCTTGCTGGACTCGATCTTGTTCAGGAGTTCGCTATAGGTATTCTTCAGGAAGGACAACAGGCCGGATTCAAAGGACAGCGCGCGTTTGACGTCGACATCGTCCAAGTAACCACGATTGACCGTCAGCAGTGTGACCGCCATTTCTGCCACTTGCATCGGCGCGTACTGCGGCTGTTTCATTAGTTCGGTCACCATGCGGCCCCGCTCCAACTGCTTGCGAGTCGCTTCGTCAAGGTCCGAGGCAAACTGGGCAAATGCCGCGAGTTCGCGGTACTGAGCCAAGGCCAGACGGACACCGCCGCCGAGCTTCTTGATTACCTTGGTCTGGGCAGCACCACCGACCCGGGATACCGAGATACCTGCGTTTATGGCGGGACGGATACCGGCGTTGAACAGATCACTTTCCAGGAAAATCTGGCCGTCGGTAATGGAGATAACGTTAGTCGGGACGAACGCCGTAACGTCTCCCGCCTGGGTTTCGATAACCGGTAGCGCGGTCAGCGAACCGGTTTTGCCCTTGACAGCGCCTTTCGTGAAATTCTCGACATATTCTTCGCTCACCCGCGCGGCGCGCTCAAGCAGACGGGAATGCAAGTAGAACACGTCCCCAGGATAGGCTTCCCGACCTGGCGGACGGCGCAGCAACAGGGATATCTGGCGATAGGCCCACGCCTGCTTGGTCAAGTCGTCATAAATAATCAGGGCGTCCTGGCCGCGATCGCGGAAGTATTCGCCCATCGTGCAGCCGGAGTAAGGCGCGATGTATTGCATCGCAGCCGACTCGGAGGCAGACGCGGCAACCACGATGGTGTTGCTCATGGCACCGTGCTCTTCCAGTTTGCGCACGACGTTCATGATCGACGACGCCTTCTGGCCGATGGCAACGTAGATACAGATGAGGTCCTTGCCCTTCTGGTTGATGATGGTATCCACCGCAACAGCGGTCTTGCCGGTCTGGCGGTCACCGATGATCAGTTCTCGCTGACCGCGGCCGATGGGCACCATGGCATCAATGGACTTCAACCCAGTCTGTACTGGCTGGCTCACCGACTTACGCCAGATCACGCCAGGGGCGACTTTCTCGATAACGTCGGTTTCCTTGGCCTTTATGGGACCCTTACCGTCAATCGGCTGGCCAAGCGCGTTGACCACGCGCCCGATCAGTTCGGGGCCAACCGGAACTTCCAAGATGCGGCCGGTACATTTGACCGTATCGCCTTCCGTGATGTGCTCGTACTCACCGAGGATGACAGCGCCGACCGAGTCGCGCTCAAGGTTCATTGCAAGTCCGAAAGTATTGCCGGGAAACTCCAGCATTTCGCCTTGCATGACGTCGGCCAAACCATGCACGCGGCAGATGCCATCCGTCACGGAGACGACCGTGCCCTGAGTGCGCATTTCCGTGCCGACACCCAGGTTTTGAATCTTGCTCTTTAGTAGTTCGCTGATTTCCGAAGGATTCAGTTGCATTGATCTCTCCATGCGCCTGGGCGCGGGTATTCCTTAGCTCTTGAGTGCGGCAGACATTGCGGCCAGCCGGGCGCGGACGGATCCGTCGATCACCTGATCACCCACCACGATCTGTACGCCCCCGATCAGTTCGGGGTCCACAACCACGCTGGCTTGAACGCGCCGCTTGAGCTTGCGTTCCAGACCCGCTACGAGGGCAGCCTTTTGATCGTCGTCCATGGGGAAGGCTGACACGATCTGCGCTTCCAGCACGCCTTCACGATCGCGCTTAAATTCCTCGAACAGCGTACGTACCTGCGGTAGCAACGGAAGCCGGTTGTTCTCCACAAGCAAACCGACCAGATTCCGAGCTTCTTCGCTCAGACCCGGACATGCCGCCACGAAGAGATCTACGAGTTGCTCGCGCGTGATCCTTGGGTTGTCGAAGAGACCCCGCATAACCGGGTTATCCGCGACCTGTGCCATACCCGCGAGGCCTTCCGACCAAGCGGCAAGTGCGCCCTGCTGGTCGCCGAGTCGAAACAGCGCTTCGGCGTACGGGCGGGCAATAGTAAGAGACTCGGCCATGACAGTTCGCCGCTACAGTTCGCGGCGGAGCTGGCCGAGCAGGTCCGAATGGGCCTTGGCATCGACCTCGCGGCGCAGGATCTTCGCTGCCCCGGCGACCGCCAGATCAGCCAGCCGTTCGCGCAGATGCTCTTTGGCGCGCATCACTTCCTGATCAATGTCGCCCTTCGCGCTGGCGACGATGCGCGCAGCCTCGGACTTGGCGGCTTCTTTGGCATCTTCCACGATCTTCTGGCCGCGCTTTTCCGCCTGCCCGACGATATCGTTAGCCTGTTCCTTAGCTTCGCGGATGACGTCGGCGGAACGCTTGGCCGCTAATTCCTGCTCGAGCTTGCCACGCTCAGACGCTGCCAAGCCTTCTGCAATCTGCTTCTGACGGTCCGCCATCGCTTTCTGCAAGGGCGGCCAGACGTACTTCATCGTGATCCAGATGAATACGCCAAACCAAATGGCCTGACCGAGCAAAGTCGCGTTGATATTCACGCTAACCTCCTAGCAACCTGCCGTCCGGTCCGAACGTTGCGCACAGGGAAATGATTCCCCCCAACGGAACCCACGGCAGAGGTTTCGGCTGTGGGCCGTAATCAGCCCTTGATCATCGCGATGAACGGATTCGCGAATAGCAGATACAGACCGATACCAACGCCGATCATGGTCACCGCATCAAGCAGACCGGCAACGATGAACATCTTCACCTGAAGGGTGGGGATCATCTCTGGCTGGCGCGCCGAGCCTTCCAGGAAGCGGCCACCGAGAATACCGAAGCCGATAGCAGTACCGAGAGCCCCGGCACCGATGAGGATCGCTACGGCGATGGAGACACTACCCAACAGTTGCGACAGAGCGGCTTGCATTGCTTCTCCTTAAAGAAAGGTTTGTGGTGACAGGTCTAAATCAGTGGCTCTCGGACGCCAGACTCATATACACAACCGTGAGCATCATGAACACGAAGGCCTGGAGCGTAATGATTAGGATATGGAACAGCGCCCAAGGCAGCGCCAAAGGCAATTGCCAGACGCCGAGCAGCGCGATGAGGATGAACACCATCTCGCCAGCGTACATGTTCCCAAACAACCGCAGCGCCAGGGAGATCGGCTTGGCAACGTCCTCGATAATCCGGAACAGCAGATTTATGGGAGCCAGCGCGGGGCCAAAGGGCGCGGTAAACGCCTCATGCAAGAAGCCGCCGACGCCTTTGAAATGGACGTTGAACCAAAGCATTATGAAGAAGACGGTTATGGACATGCCAAACGTCAGATTGGGATCGGTCGTCGGCACGAATTTGAAGTGATCGAAGCCCGCGCCATGGGCGGCCTGGGGCAGAAAGTCCACCGGAATCAGATCCATGGCGTTCATGACCCACACCCACACGAAGATCGTGATGGCCAGCGGCGTCACCAAAGCGCTCTTGGCATGGAAAGTGTCGCGGACTTGGGAATCCACCAGGGACACGACCATCTCGACAAAATTCTGCCAGCCCCCGGGCACGCCGGACGTCGCTCGGCGAGCCGCCAGGGCCATGAGGCCAAAGACCAATAGACCCAGCCCCCCGGACACTAGCAGGGTATCGAGATGGAAGCTGAAAAACCCTTCACCGACGTGCAAATTGGTCAGGTGATGGACGATATATTCTGAAGAGGTCAGTTCGCCGGAAGCCATTTCCCGTCCCAGTAGCCTAGTCGATCACGATAGCCACCCAGTACATGGCAAGGGTGGCGAAATAAGCCAAAAACAAATACAGCGCAGCGACGTCGCGAAAAAAAACAAAAACAATCGCGAACATCGTCGCAGTCAGTGCGAACTTGTAAAACTCGGCTTTGTACTGCGCCCGAAGAAGATCCTGCGGCTCGGCACCCACTTTGGCCATCATGGTTCGCGCGTAAAGCCATGCTGGCACGAACCCGATAGCACCGCCGATGAACGCAGAGGCTGCGACCGTGAATCCCTTGACCGGCAACAGCAACAAGGAAATCAGGATAGTGGCCAGCAACTGCATCAGGATGAGACGCTGAGGCTTGCCGGTCGTTATCTTCGTCATCGGAAAACTTTATAAGTATACGGTTGGCCGCAGAGGCGGTCAACACGATGTTGCAGCGCAAGATGCAAGCCCCGTCGCCGTGGCCCCATCCCAACCAAAATAGGCCGAACCCGCAACGCTATTGGTCTCCGCGCTCGGGCCGGTACTCCGGAACTGCAAACAACGTGCTACGGTCGCCATTTGTCCTTGGCCGCACCCGCTCAATGGAAAGGAGCAGTCTTGAGCAGTCCGTTTGGCCTCCTGCGGAAGCAGCGCTTCGCGCCACTCTTCTTCACCCAGTTTTTCGGCGCTCTCAACGACATCATCATTTTAGTCACTCTCATCGCCGTCTTCGCCTACCAAGCCGCGGAAAACGCAGTGATAGACGCAAGCTCCTCAATCAGTCTTGCGGTGGGCCTGTTGTCGCTGCCCTTCATCCTTCTTTCTGCCGTAGCAGGCCAGTTGGGAGACACGTGCGACAAAGGAAACCTGATTCGCAAGATTAAGCTCTTCGAGATCTGCATCACCGCCTTGGCCGCAGCAGGGCTTGCAGTCAATAGCAGCGCCGTCATTTTCAGTGCGCTGCTCCTTCTGGGTGTGCGTTCGAGCATGTTCGGTCCAGTGAAGTATGCCACCCTCGCCCAGCACCTGGAGAGAGATGAACTTCTCGGTGGCAATGCGCTGGTGGCGAGCATGACTCTGCTCACCATCTTCGTCGGCTTCCTCTCTGGGGCATGGCTAGCCGGCCGGAACCAAACCGTTGCATCGACCGCATTCATCGCCATCGCCATCCTCGGCTATGTGTGCAGCCGCAGAATTCCGTCGGCCCCAGCTCCCGATCCCGATCCCGATCCCGATATTCGCATCAAGCTGGGGCCCCTCGCGACGCCATGGGGTAATCTCGCGTCAATCCGTTCCAATCGCACCGTTTTCTTGTCCATCCTCGGCGTATCTTGGTTCTGGTTTTGCTGCACAGCATTCTTCGCGCAAATACCGGGCCTTGTCGACGGGATAGCCAACGGCACCGAATACTTCGCAGCGTTACCCATTGGATTGTTTGCCGCCGGGATGTTCATCGGCTCGCTCGCCAGTGACTTCCTGTCGGACGGAAAGGCGGAAATCGGGCTGGTCCCGATTGGGTCGTTAGGCTTGACCCTGTTCGCGCTCGACTTGGCGTTTGTCTCAAGGCTCGACGCATCCACCGGCATGGCGGGGGAGTTCAGCGGGTTGCTGACACAGACTCACGCCTGGCGAGTCGCATCGGACCTTGTCCTCCTCGGAGTTTTCGGCGGAGTCTATCTGGTGCCACTCACCGCCCTTATACAGACACGCTGTGAACCTGCCCAGCGGGCCAGGGTCGTCGCCGGCAACAATATTCTGAATGCCATATTCGTGGTCGCGGCCATTGTTTTCTCCGTCGTACTGAGGCGAGCGGGACTGTCGCTAGCGCAAGTGTTTCTCGTGTTGGGCATTCTAAACGCAGGGGTTGCGCTTTACATCTACCGCGTGGTCCCGGAATTCCTGATGCGCCTGGTCGTATGGGGCCTTGTGCACACCGCTTACCGATTGCGCAAGTCGGGCCTGGAAAATGTCCCGGACGAGGGTCCCGTGATCGTGGTGTGCAACCACGTTAGTTTCGTCGATGCCGTGGTGATCAGCGCCGCCTGTCGGCGCCCGATTCGCTTCGTCACGGACCACAGAATCTTCGCCATGCCGGTGCTGAACTTTGTCTTCCGCGTAACGCGCGCCATACCCATCGCCTCGCCCAGAGAAGACATTGACTTGCTGCGCCGCGCCTACGCCGAGATCTCGCGGGCCTTGGACGCTGGCGACATCGTCGGCATATTCCCCGAGGGCCGCATTACCGACAGCGGTGAAATCACCCCATTCCAGAACGGCATCCGAAGAATCATCGACCGCAACCCGGTGCCAGTCGTACCAATGGCTTTGCGAGGTCTGTGGGGAAGTTTCTTCTCCCGCAAGGACGCTCCCGCCATGACCCGCCCGCTGCGGCGCGGACTGTTCAACCGGATCGAACTCGTCGTGGCTCCCGGCATCCCGCCAGATCAGGCCACCCCCAGACTATTGCAGCATATCGTCACCGAACTGCGCGGTGACTGGAAATAGCGCCGACGACAAACATCTGCATTTATCCTAAGCCGGCCGAGCCGGAACCAAAAAAGTAATACGATGGCCGCCCCACCCAAGGCGAGATGACCGACCATGACTGCGACG
>JBAWHH010000665.1:0-2646 GCA_049593715.1 Rhodocyclaceae bacterium | reverse complement strand
GCAGCAGCATTCGCATCGATCCGCTGGCCAATTTCAATAATCCTTCGGATCTGGCCACTCGCATCGCCGAGCTTATGCCGGGGGGCGAGCGAGCCGCCTCATTCCGCGACTTTGCCTGGTCGGTGCTCAACGCGATCATCCTGGGCATGATCGAGCTGGGGGAGAAGCCGACGCTGGTGACCATCCGGGGCTATGTCAACAACGGCGTTGCCGACTTGCTTCTGCGGGTGCTGCTCAAGTACCTCGATGGCCTGTTGCCTCCCAGCTGGGAACCGGAAGTGGCGGCGTTCGCGCGCACGCTTCCTCAGCCGAAGGGCCGCAGACCCGACGAGGGGGAAATCAACGTGCGCGGATCGCTCAATCTGCTCCTGGCGTACTACGGGATTCGGCTCGTCCCGGGTGGGCACATGAGTGAAGCCGTGGAGACGTTGGCAACGATCTTCCGGCACGAGGCGGCGCACTACACGAAGATGATCGCCACGCTCAAGCCGATCATGAGCATGCTCACCACGGGCGAACTCGGGGCGCTGCTCTCGCCGGATCCGGCCGATGTGAGCGATCCGCGCCCGATGACGGATCTGTTTTCGCTGATCCGCTCGAATGCAGTGGTCTACATCGGCCTGGACAGCCTGGCCAACAAGACGATCTCGTCGGCCGTCGGGGCGCTGTTGCTCTCGGATCTCACGTCCGCGGCGGCGGCGATCTATAACTTCGATCCCCCCGCGACGGACCGCCAGAAGATTTTCCTGGTCGTCGACGAGGCGCCCGAGGTGGTCAACCGGCCATACCTTGCCATGCTGAACAAAAGTCCCGGGGCGGGATTCGTCAATATCGCCTCGATGCAGACTGCCTCGGATATGGCCGCACGCCTGGAGTCGGAGGACTTGGCACTGCAGGCATTCGGCAACTTCAACAACCTGGTGGCCATGCGGCTCAAGGACCGCGCAAGTCAAGAGTTCGTGACGCGGGTGCTGGGAGAAACATTCATCCACGCCAAGCAGGTCATCATGGGCACGACGACGGGAACGGCGGACAACCTGGCGCACTTTACCGGCAGCGTGCAGGAGCGGGTCACGGAGACGCTGGAGGATTTCTTCCCACCAGACCTGCTCGGGCAAATGCCCAACTGGCAATACATCGGCGCGTTCAGTGGAGGCAAGGTGGTCAAGGGCCGACTGCCGATCATTCGCCATGCTCATCAGTGAATTCAGCGCCGAGGGGCGCACGGGATTGGCCCTGATGCGTCGGGTACTGCGTCACCATCGGCGATATATGCAGGCCACGATCCTGTTCGTGAGCTGGCCCAACATTCGGCTGATGGCGATGCGGGCATGTTGGTACGTTTCGCCCTATCTGGTGGTCGAAGGGGAGAACCTGCTCGATCGGGCCGTGTCTCGGGCGTTCGCCGAAGCGAACGAGCCCTCGCGGTGCTGGACAGACGAGGAGCACCGGTCGTTCGTGATCACGCTCCAGGACGAGCTCGTTGCCAGCCTTAGCCGAATTGCTGTGTCGGTGCGCAGCCGCGGCAACGAATGGGTCGACTGGGATTATGAAAAGCCACTCATGGCCGTGATGCAGGAGATCGGCCGGGAGGCGGTCGCCGTGAGATTGAACGACGCACCACGGAATGCCGAGGGGATACGGCTCAAATTCCTCTCCCACGTATGCACGTCCCAAGACATCGAAAAGGCGAGACTCGGCATGTCCTCGGACGGCTGTCCGCTCGGGGCGCCGAAAGCCAGTGTCGCTGACGGAGGCCGCCCGTGAGAATCCACGGCCTCCTCTGGTTTCTTGCCTTTCTGGTTAGCCTATTGTTATCCCCCCTCGCCGTCACCCCCGAACACTTCCGTGGGCTGATCAACGAAGAACTCGGCCAGACAAGCGCGAGATATGGAGCGCGCGAGGGGCTGACAATTAGCCGTAGGGGCGAGGCGATCTATGATGCAATGGTCGCGCGCACAGGCATTGAAGCCGGACTGACTGCCACGGCGGTACCGAGCGCGCCAAGCAACGACCTGATCATAGCCACCGTAGAGCGGGCCGGCCACGTTCGCCAGCTCGAACGCGTCGTCATGGGCTACGTCCCCGGCCTGCTGCAGAGCCTCTATCTATTCTGCCTGAGATTTTCCCACTCGTGGCACTGGCTCATTTGGCTCGCCCCTTTCCTCGCCGCACTGGCGTTTGATGGGGTTATGACACGCCGGGCGAAGCTACAGTCCTTCCAATACACGCACCCCACGGTCTACAACTTGTCCTGGCACCTGATCATCGCGGTCTTCGCGGCTTCGATGCTCGCCTACTCGCTCGCTCTGACGCTGCCGCTTACTTTTTATCCCTTCGCGCTGGTCAGTGAGGGCGTGCTGTTACGCCTGCTGCTATCGAATATTCAGCACTCGGCCTAGACAATATTCCCAGCGAAATGCAGGCGCACCACGCCCAGAAAAGGCAAAGTCGTCCGATCGTCGAACAAAGAAATACGGCGCGATTGGCCCCGGGATTGGCGAAGGCGAAGCCCCATTTTTTTCTGCCCCACGGAAAAAAAGTTTCTATATCCGCAGCATTCCCCGCGGTTTCGGGGGCAATTTGGTCTTGAAACGCATTTGTTCTAGGGTACGCTTATCGTCATCGAGAAGGCGTGTTTTAGGG
>JBAWHH010000664.1:0-1959 GCA_049593715.1 Rhodocyclaceae bacterium | reverse complement strand
CTTTACGGGCACCCCCATCTGGCCGAAGCGGACCACTGGCCCCGGCATGCCGGCCGCCCGATGCTGCTGCTCTGCCAGATCGACCTGGCCAGTGCCCCGGCGCCGGAAACGCTGGCACCGCTGCCCGCTTCGGGCGCTTTGCGGTTCTTTGTCGCGGCCGGCGACGACGGCGAGCCGCTGCTCGACGAAAGCTTCAATCCCGTCGCGGCGAAGGTCTTGTACGTTCCCCGACTGGCGCCCGATGCCCTAGATTCCCTGCAGGAGTTGTCCCAGGCCCCGGCAGCGCAGCCGCTCACGCTGATCGCCGACGCGGCGCAATGGCCGCAACTTGATGCGCCCAATGTGGGTAACTTGAGCTGGTCCCCCTCGCAGCTCGACGCCTACCGCCATTTCCTCGATTCGTTGCTGCCCGAAGGTCCATCCCCGGGGCACCGGCTGGGCGGCTACCCGACGGTTTTGCAGTCCAACGACCTGGAATTCGACGCCGCACGCGTCTGGCCAGTTAGCGAGCCGCTTGCCTGGCGACTGCTGCTGCAGGTCGACAGCGACGACGTATTCATGTGGGGAACGGACAGCGGCATGCTGTACTTCATGATCGAAACGGATGCGCTCGCCGCCCGGGATTTCTCGCGGGTGGTTGCGCTCACCCAGGGATATTGACTCTGGAAAACTCGGGGCCCGAGAGGGGCCCGCTGTTTGCAGGCAATTTCCGCGTGGGCGTGGGCGTGGGCTTTGGCTTTCTCAGCCGACCGGCTCCTGGCTGCGATCCCGCGCGAACTGGTCGACCATCTGCCGGAACTCCGCGACGTAACCCTCGATCTTCGCCGCATCGTCCTGGGAAGACAGGAAGGGTTTGCCTTTGCCGCAGATGAGGACGTCGAGGGGCTTGCCGCGCCGCATCAGCGGTTGAGACAACCGCCGAAACGGCTCGATGGCGGTCGATTCGACCGTCGCCGGCAGATGGGCGCGAAGCCACGCGAGTTGCCCGGTGGTGAACAGATTCGAAGGCAGATCGAGTTCCTCGAGCGCGCCCAGGCTGGCGAGCGGCGCGATCCGGCCATCGCCGATCGATTTCACGCTAAACGCGAGGCGCCGTAGCGTCTTGCCCAGCGCCGCAAGGGGATCGAGCGTCTCCACGGCAAACTTGTTCCACACCGCGTTACCGAATACCAGCGTGTCGAGCGACGTCGCCGACTCCAGGTCGCGCAGGTCTGTCAATTTCGTGAAGTCATCGAAGTGCAGGCCGCGCAGTGCCGGCGTGCGGGCAAAATTCCACAGCCGAGTCGTCTTCTGGTTCCAGTAGAAGGCGACATGGGTCAGCCGGGGCATGTCCTCGAGCGGCGCAAGTTCGGCGATGCGCGGGCATTTCCAGAAGTGCAGCGCCGTGAATTGGGCCCCGAAGTGCTTGACCAGGTGTTCGAGCGTCTTCTGCTCCAGACCGCTGATCGTCAAGGCCGTCGCCTGCGGCAATTGGCTGAGCTGGTCGATTTGCGCTGCCGTGATCTTGCCGCCGTTCAACTCCCTCTGCACCAGCCGGGCATGCCAGGACGGCTGCTCGCCGGGGCGGTGATGGCGCCGCAGTTGCAAAAGGTCGGAGATGTGGGTCGTTTCCATGCTTCGCGATGTCCTCAGTGGCCGGTTTCCCCATCTGGATTCGCCAGAATGAACTCGACCTGCAAGCCGACGACGGCGACTCCGTTGCGAAGTTCGAAGATGGCGTAGCTGCCGTCGCCTTCTCCCGTCGGTACGACGAGGGTTTCCAGTGTCCGGCCAGCAACGGCGACACACGGGCGTTCCGTCAATGCCATCAGCTCGTCGATGAACCCGTCGCGCTCTTCGATGCGGAAACGTCGCTGGAACGGCTGCCGGTCGTAAATCGCCAGCGCAGCCGCATCGACGTCGATCGATGAAACCTGCCGTGCCTCGCTGATCGCGCATCCATCACGAACCACGCGCAGG
>JBAWHH010000663.1:0-2218 GCA_049593715.1 Rhodocyclaceae bacterium | reverse complement strand
CCGGCCTCATCGGCGGCATGCTCGCCAGCCAGATGCAGGCCGGTTTCCTCGGTGGCATCGTCGCCGGTTTCCTCGCCGGTTACGTCGCCCTGTGGATGCGCAACTACATCAAGCTGCCGACCCATTTCGAAGGGCTCAAGCCGGTGCTGGTGATCCCCCTTCTAAGCACCCTGGTCGTCGGCCTGCTCATGGTGTACGTGGTCGGCACCCCCGCCAAGACCATCATGCTGGGCCTTACCGAGTTCCTGCAGGGCATGGGCTCCACCAACGCCGTGCTCCTCGGCCTGCTGCTGGGCGGCATGATGGCGATCGACATGGGCGGACCGGTGAACAAGGCCGCCTACACCTTCGCCGTCGGGCTTCTCGCCAGCAACACGTTCCTGCCCATGGCCGCGGTGATGGCCGCCGGCATGGTCCCACCGCTCGGCCTGGCCCTGGCCACCTTCATCGGCCGCAACCGTTTCTCTGCTGACGAGCGCGAGGCCGGCAAGGCTGCCGCCGTGCTGGGCATCTCCTTCATCACCGAAGGCGCCATTCCCTTCGCCGCCAAGGATCCGCTGCGGGTCATCCCCGCCTGCGTCGCCGGCGCGGCGGTCACCGGCGCCCTGTCCATGTACTTCGGCTGCACCCTGCGGGCGCCCCATGGCGGCGTCTTCGTCCTCGCCATTCCCAACGCCGTTGGGAACCTCATGCTCTACGTCGCCGCCATCGCGGCCGGCACGCTGGTCACCACCGCCGCGCTGATGCTGCTGAAGAGGCCGATCAACGACGTGGCGCTGCCAGTCCGCTAACCCGCATCACCTCTCCTCCGCGCAGAGCGGCGGAGGAACCCGGTTCAACCGTTGCAGCAACCGGCAGGATCCGCTCGCCAGGAAAGGTTGGCGGACCAGCCCGGGGGGTCGTCCGCCTTCGCGAAAGCCCGCCAGCGGCTCCGAAGCTGGCACCAGAGGAGGAGAAACGATGGGTAATACGCTGATCCGTAACGCCACAGCCGCCGCTGTCGCCCTGCTCGTCAGCCAGGCCGCGCCGGCCCTGGAGATCAAGCCCTACATCCGGGCCCTGGCCGGCGTCAATTCGGAAGATGGCGACGCCGCCTGCTTCAAGCTGGCCGGGGCGGCCGCCAAATTCCGGCTCGGCAACGAATGTGAGGTTTACGGCGAACTGTACATGAGCCACGACTTCACCAAATTCGAGGATGGCTCGTCGCTGTCGGCAAACGTCATGCTGAGCTGGTTCCAGCCCATGTCGGACAACAAGATGCTCACCAACCGCCGCAGCAACGACGGCCTGCCGCAGGCCTACATCGCGGCCAACAATCTGTCGGCGCTCAACGGCGGGCGGGTCTGGCTGGGCCGGCGCTACTACAAGCGGGAAGACATCCACATCACTGATTTTTTCTACTGGAATCCCCAGGGCCTGGGCGGCGGGATCGAAGATGTCGGCGTTGGTCCACTCAAACTCAGCTACGCGATGATGAGGGAAGACAACGAAGACCAGCAGCACTACGCCACTCGCCACGACTTCCAGGTGCGGGGCATCGCGGTCAATACGGACGGGGAACTGGAATTCGGCCTCAGCCTGATCCCCAAAAGCGGCCACGCCGACGGCGGAGATGGCGGCTGGTCGCTGACTGCCCAGCACCGCCAGTCCAAAATCCTGGGGGACGGCTGGAACAAGTTCGCCATCCAGTACGGCGCCGGCCCCGGGACCGGGCTAGGCGGCACCGGCGCACTCACCAACACGTCGGACGTCAAACGCCTGCGCCTGGTGGAAGGCATCTACGCACAACTGACGCCCAACCTCGGCGGCATGCTCACCGCCGTCTACCAGCGGGACCGCTCCGACGAGGGCCACCAGACCTGGACGTCCATCGGCGGGCGGGTGACTTACGGCATCACGGACCTGATCAAGCTGCAGGCGGAAATCGGCCACGACCGGGTCAAACCGTCAGGGGATGACACGCGCCACCTGACCAAAATCACCATCGCCCCCACCCTGGCGGCCGGCCGCGGCTTCTGGACCCGCCCCGAGCTACGGCTGTTCTACACCTACGCGCGTTGGAACGATGCAGCCCGCCGGGCTGCAGAAGGATCCACGGATTCGGCGGTGGCGTCGATCGCCTCCACCGGCGTGTTTGGCGGCAAGAACCACGGCTCCACCATCGGCGTGCAATTCGAAGGCTGGTGGTAAAGCCGAATCGGCGTGGGCTGCTTCTGGC
>JBAWHH010000662.1:0-6572 GCA_049593715.1 Rhodocyclaceae bacterium | reverse complement strand
ACGCCCGCCAACCCCACTGACTCCAGGTTTCAGCCGGGGCAATGAAGATTCCGTGCCGCTGCCTGCAGCCGCGACGCGCACCGTTCCGGCCGTCGCCCGCCTTCGGGCGCGGCAAAACCATTCCTTCTGCAGGATCAGGATCATGAAATCCTCCCCGCTTCTCGCCATCCTGGCTGTCTTGCTTGTCGCCTCGTTCGTCATGGGCGGCTGTGACCGTGACGTAGGCGATTCGGCCCGCCAGGCGGCTTCGCAACCGTCGGCCGAGGTGTTGGCCAAGCGAGATTATCTTCGCGCGACTTACAGCCCGCTGCATTTTCGCCCTGCGATCGAAAATGCCACCAACGAACAGTGCCTGGAATGCCACCAGGAAGTGCTGCAGGACAAATTGCGGGAGGCGTCTCCCTCCGGGGTAAAGGCCGCCGGGGTCAAAGCCTGGTACCAGGGATTGGAAACCTATGTCGGGGATCAGGAGACCTTTCATCGCCGCCATATGGAAACGCCGCTAGCCAAAAAGCTGATGAAGCTCAACTGCAACACCTGCCACGACGGCCACAGTCCGCGCGAGGAGGCGCCGATACCACCGACCTCCGCCGATGCCGGCTACACCCTTCGCAAGCAGGTGAATGCGGAAACGACCTGCCTGAAATGCCACGGCCAGATGCCATACCAGAACATGGGCCTCCCGGCGCCGTGGGCGGAATCGAAAGCGACTTTCGCCAACCACTGCCTGACTTGCCACGCGGCCATTCGAACCACCCGCCACCAGGTGAACTATCTCAATGCGGAAGCCATCGAGAAGGCTGCGGACGAGCAGGGTGGAGACGTGTGTTTCGGGTGCCACGGCGGGCGGGCGTGGTACCGCATCGCCTATCCATATCCGCGCCACGCTTGGCCGAACATGTCGCCGGACGTGCCGGATTGGGCCAAAGGCCGCCCGACCGAGTCCGAGCCGCGGTTCCAGATCAAGCGGGTTGCCGCCGCCAAGCCGGCCAAACCCTAGTCCCTCCGCCCGAGGTATCCCGCATCATGAACGCTCCGGAAAAACCCGTCGATTGGGCCAAAGGTTTCCTCAATCAAAATCGCCGCAGCTTCTTGAAGACGCTGGCGGCGGGGGCCGCCGTATCCGCTACCGGCGGGTTGCTGGAACTTTCCACCAAACACAAGGATGCCAGCGCCTTTGCCTACGAACCCTATCCGCGTGACAATGAGTTGACCACCGTGGTCACCAGTTGCGACCACAACTGCGGATCCCGCCACATGCTCGTGGCCCACAAGAAGGGTGACGTGATCGTCCGGCTTTCCACGGACAACGGCAGCTATCAGTCCGGCGGCCAGTACGGTTTCGAGACGGAACAAATACCGCAGTTACGGGCCTGTCTGCGTGGCCGCTCCTACCGGGCGCGGCTTTATTCGCCGGAGCGTTTGCTGTATCCCATGATGCGGGTAGGTGAGCGCGGAGAGGGCAAGTTCAAGCGTGTTTCCTGGGACGAAGCCCTCGACCACATCGCCCGCAAGATGGTGGAACTGAAGCAGAAATACGGCCCCACGGCGATGTTGGACCAGGCTTACGCGGGCACCTCCTACGGCGTATTGCACAAGTCCGATCAGATCGAGGGCCTGCTGGCACGCTTTCTCGGCATGTTCGGCTGCCGCACCAATTCCTGGTCCGTTCCTTCCTACCAGGGGACGACGTTTTCCTCCCGCATGACCTTCGGCACCATCGACGACGGCAACGAGGATGACGCGTTCGCCCACTCCAAGCTGGTCATCATGTGGGGCTGGAACCCCGCCTATACGTTCCATGGCGGCAATACGTTCTACTACTTGCGGATGGCGAAACAACGGGGCTGCAAGTTTGTCGTGGTCGATCCCCAATACACCGATTCCGCCGCAGCCTACGACGCCTGGTGGATTCCCATCAGACCCAACACCGACGCCGCGATGCTGGCGGGCATGGCGCACGCCATCTTCGCCGGCAATCTGCAGGATCAGGCGTTCATCGACAGATTCACCCAGGGCATGGACGCGGGCACCATGCCGGACTGGGCTAAGGACCAGGAGAATTTTCGCGACTACATTTTCGGCAAGTACGACGGCACGCCGAAAACGCCCGAGTGGGCGGAGAAGATCTGCGGCGTCAAGGCCGAAGACATCAAGAAGCTTGCCCTCCTGTATGCGACCACCAAACCGGCAGCGCTGAAGGCCTCCTGGGGACCGGGGCGCAATGCCTACGGCGAGCAGTACAACCGGATGGCCGCCGCCGTGCAGGCCATGACGGGGAACATCGGCGTGCTGGGCGGATGCGCCGAAGGCGTCGGCAAGGGCTGGCACGGCATGTCCGTTGCCTATCCCTACGAATCGGAAAACGCCAATATCTGGTTCGCCTCCATCAAGTCTGACCGCTGGGCGCACTGCGTGCTCAACTACCCCAAGGTCAAGCGCGAGGAGATTGGTCTGTGGCCGCGTGGGGATGATCTCGACGGCACCATCCCCAACATCAAGGGCATCTGGTGGCACGGGTCGGATTGGTTCAATCAGCTCACCAACATCAACAAAGAGATCGAGGCGATGAAGAAGCTGGAGTTGGTGGTGTGTGCCGATTCCACCATCACGCCGTCGGGTCTGTGGGCGGATGTGCTGCTGCCCATCGCTACCCACTTCGAGCGCCACGACGTCGGTTTGCCCTGGTACAAGGGCCATTACTACATCCACCGCCCCAAGGTCATCGAGCCCATGGGGGAGAGCCGCACCGATTTCCAGGTGTTCACGGAAATGGCTTATCGCCTGGAGCAGTTGGATCCCTCGCTAAAGGATTTCGGCAAGCGCTATAACCCGCGCGCCACCCGGGACTATTTCAACAGTCCCGATGCCGTGGACGAGGCCTATCTCAAAGCCTGGTGGGAAGGGCGGGTGATGACCGGCCAGGGGGTAACCATGGCCTGGGAGGACTTCAAGCAACACGGCGTCTACAAGTTCACGCTGGATCAGCCCCATGTGGCGTTCCGCGATCAGATTGAAAAGGGGGAACGTTTCGAAACCCCGTCCGGGAAGATTGAAATCTTTTCCACCAATCTGGCCAAGATCACCGACTGGAAGACCACCCAGTACGGGTACCAGATTCCGGCCATCCCGAAATGGATCGAGCCTTTCGAATCGCTCAACCATCCCTTGACCAAGGATTACCCGTTCCATCTGGTGAGTCCTCACCCGCGCTGGCGGACCCATTCCATCTTCAACAACATCCCCTGGCTGCGCGAGACCTATCAGCAGGAACTGACCATGAATGCCAGCGACGCCGCCAGGCTGGGCATCAAGATGGGCGACATCGTCGAAGTCTTCAACCAGCGCGGGAAGACTGTGGTGCCGGTGTACGTCACCCAGCGCTGCATGCCCGGCGTGTGCGTCCTGCACGAGGGCGCGTGGATGGATCGGGACGACAAAGGGATCGATCGGGCGGGCAATCCGGACTTTCTCACCAAGGACGAACCCAGCCCCGCCGGCGCTTTCGCCTACAACACGGTGCTGGTGAATGTGGCAAAAACGGAACTGGATCACCGGCCGGGGTGGGACATGCTGGCGACGGCCCGGTCCCACGTGTTCCGGCGCGACTCTTGATCGATAGGGACCGACCATGCGTGACAATCCGGACCGCGAAAAGCTCAAAAAGGCGATCAAGCGCAAGAATGCCACGACCTACGTTCCGGTGGTTTCCGAGAAGCAGCTCGGCTTCATCCATCACAATGTGGATTGCATCGGCTGCCGCGCCTGCGAGATCGCTTGCAAGGACAAGAATGGCCTGCCGCCGGGGCCGCGTTTCCGCCGCGTGATGTACGTCGAGGGGGGTACTTACCCCGACGTGTACGCGTACAAGGTCAATATGTCGTGCAACCACTGCGGCCAGCCGGCGTGTCTGCCGACCTGCCCCACGGGCGCGATCTGGAAACACCCCGAGAACGGCATCGTCGACATCGATTCGACGCTGTGTATCGGCTGCCGGCGCTGCGAGGCGGCGTGCCCCTACGGTGCGCCGCAATGGGACGTACAGGAAAAGGTCATGAAGAAGTGCAACCTGTGCGTGGATGAAATCGAGGCCGGGCGCAAACCCTACTGCGTTGCGGCCTGCATGATGCGGGTACTGGACATCGGGCCTATTGACCAACTGATTGCCGGAACCCTGCAAACCACTGCGCTCGGCCCGAACGAGAAGGTGGTGCGGCAGGTGAAGAACATGGCCAATCCGGAATTGACCAATCCGTCCATCGTTTTTGTGCCCCACAGCAAAGGGCGGGTAGATGGATGAGCCGGATTGCGCGACCGGGGAAATGCCGGTGATGGCGACGATTCCACCGGTTCTCGCCGACGCGATCGTCGACGACCTCGAAACTTTGGCGCTGCTCCAGGATCGGGAACTTGCGCCGGCCACGCTGGCCGGCCTGTGGGAGATCACTTTCCCGGACAACCTGGGTTTTCGGCCAGGCGGGGAACCGAGCGCAAGGGCGTTCGACCTGATGGGCCGGGCGATGGGGGCACTGGCAGTGGAAGCGGCGTCGGACGGCCTGAATGCCGCCGCGGATCGCCTGGCGGTCGATTACGCTGCCATCTACCTCAACGCCAGTCTCGGCGCCTCCCCCTACGAGTCGGTCTGGGTTTCCGACGATCACCTCGTGTGCCAGGACGCCATGTTTGAGATGCGGGCCCTTTATGGCCAATACGGCCTGCAGGGGCCGGGCTGGCGGGAACGCTTCGACGACCATCTGGTGCTGCAACTGCAGTTTGTCGCCCATGTTCTGCGCCATAGCCGTGGGGTCGAAGAATGGCGTCGCCTGGCGCGGGTGCTGGACGATCATCTGCTGCGCTGGTTGGGAGCGTTTGCGCGGCGCGTGGCGGCCCGATGCGCCACGCCCTTCTACGCCGGCCTGGTGGTGCTGACGGCAAGCCATGTCCACGGACTGAGGGAGATTCTGGAAGCGGTACTGGGCGAAGTGCGCCCAACGGCCGAGGAGGTGGAGGCGCGCTGCCGCCCCCAACGCCGGGCCGAGCCCGTTCCCCTCGCCTTCGTGCCGGGGGCTGGCGGGCCGAGCTGGTAAGGCCCATGTGGTCGACGGTTCCCGAACACGGTGTTGGATTCCGCCCCCGCCGTCGAGGTGGGTATGATTGGTGCCTCACGATCTTTCCGACCATGAAGCCGATGCTCTCCAGGATCACTTGCGCCGTTGTTTTGGCCGCTTTTCCGTTTTTCACGCCGTTTGCCCGCGCCGAGATGCCCGTTCTGGAATTGAGTGCGGGGGTGCATCGCATTGACGCGGAAGTCGCCAGCAGCGGCCCATCGCGGGAAGAAGGCCTGATGTTCCGCCGCCAGCTTGCCCCCGGCCGGGGCATGTTGTTCGTCTTTCCGCTACAGGCGCGGCACTGCATGTGGATGCGCAATACCTACCTGCCGCTCAGCGTGGCTTTCCTCGACGAGCAGGGAGCGATCGTGAACGTGGAAGACATGCAACCCCAAACCGAGAACAACCACTGCGCGGCAAAGCCGGCGCGCTACGCGCTGGAAATGAACCTCGGCTGGTTCCAGAAAAGGGGAATCGCCGTTGGGCAGCGCATCGGAGGTGTGGACCGCGCGCCGCCGCCGCGGTGATGGGCCGGAAGGAACGGGAAGGCTACTGGATGCTGCTGGCCAGTTCGAAAATGGGGATGTACATGAGCACCACGACGACGCCGATCACCACCCCGATGACGGCCATCAGGATCGGCTCGAACAGCTTGACGAACCAATCCACCCAGCGTGCCAGTTCCTCATCGTAGAAATCGGCGGTGCGTTCCAGCATTTCCCCCAGGTTGCCCGACTTTTCGCCGGCCCGGAGCATGCGCATGGCCACGGACGTGGTGAGCTGGTTCGCCTCCATGGCGGCGGACAGGGAAAGGCCCTCGCGCACCTGGGCGGAAACCGCATCCAGTTTGGTCCGGATGGCCGTTCCCAGCAGTCCCCGCACCATGGCCATTCCGGTGAGGATCGGTATGCCGCCGCGCAGCAACATGCCCAGGGAGCGGTAGAAGCGGGACAACTGGTAGAGGAAAAGCCGGCTCTTCACGGTCGGGATGGACTCGATGACGCGGCCGAGCAGCACTCTGAAGAGTTGGGTGCGCATGCCCAGGGCGACCCCGACCAAGGTGGCGGCCAGCACCCCCAGCATGGTGAACTGATTGGCCTGGATGAACTTGCCCCAGACCAGCAGCACCTGCGACAGCCAGGGCAGGTTGGTGCCCATGTCCTCATACACCTGGCTGAAACGCGGCACCACGTAGCCGAGCAGGAACAGCAGCACCCCGCCGCCGACGATCAACAGAACTGCCGGGTAAATCGAGGCGCTGACGATCTTCTTCTTCACCCCTTCGACCTGATTGCGGTAGGCGACGAAGCGCGCTAGAGCATCGGCCAGTTCTCCGGTCTTCTCGCTCGACTGGATCAGCGCGACGTAAAGCTCGGGAAATACCGATGGAAACTGGACCAGCGCCTGCGAGAAGGATTTGCCTTCGTAAAGCTGGCGCGTGATGTCCTGCAGCAGGCGACGGCT
>JBAWHH010000661.1:0-1912 GCA_049593715.1 Rhodocyclaceae bacterium | reverse complement strand
CTCCGGCGTTGCGCCCGCGGCCTCGACGGTTGCTGCCGCTGGGCGCGGCCAGTCCGGCCGCTGGATCCGCCGCGGCAACAAGATCGTCCTCTACGGCGCGTGATCCGCCATGGCCATCGGGCCCTATCCGCGGTGGGTGCTGGCGCAGGAGGCGCGGGCCTTGATGGCAAGGCTGGCCCGCGTCAGGCCCTTCGCTCTGGTCGAAGCCATGGTGCCGGCGGCGAATCTGCTGCCGTCCGCCCAGTCGGCCATCGAGCGCCACCTGATGGAAGGCCGGCGCGACCTGCGGCAGCTGGTGCGCGGCTTTCTCGCCTGGCTGCATGGGCCGGCGTCGCGGCGCGCAACGCCCGCCGAGGCGCAGCGGCGCTTCGCCTACCTGCGGCTGAAGTTCAACGCGGCGCTGACCCAGTTCGATCTGTTCAGCGACGTCGTCACCCAGCGCAGCGAACACGAGCATGGCGTGTGGCTCTCAGGCCTGGACGCGGTCAGCGCGGATGCCCTCACCCTCCCGGGCGGGTATTTCACACCGCCGCCCGTGATCTGTTATCTCGACCGCGGAGCGGGGGCGGCGATCCGCCGGGCGCGCACCCGCCTGCCGGGCGGTGGCGACAACCCGGTGGCCATCGTGCGCATTCCCCGCGAGCGCATGGTGGGCAGCGGCATCGCCTCTTCCCTGGTCCACGAAGTCGGCCATCAGGCGGCGGCGCTGCTGGATCTGGTCGCCTCGCTGCGGCCGGTGCTGCAGGGCCTGCAGCGGGGTGCCGGGGCCAACACCGTCGCCTGGCAACTGTGGGAACGCTGGATTTCGGAGATCGTGGCGGATTTCTGGTCCGTCGCGCGGGTCGGCGTGGCCGCCCCCATGGGTTTGATGGGCGTGGTCAGCCTACCGCGGGCCTTTGTCTTCCGCATCAACGTGGACGACCCCCATCCGGTGCCGTGGATCCGCGTCAAGCTCAGTTGCGCCATGGGCGAAGCGCTCTACCCCCACCCCCAATGGGCGCGGCTGGCGGCGCTGTGGGAGGCCTTCTACCCGCTCCACGGCCTGGACGCGCAAAGCCGGCAGTTGCTCGAACGCCTGCAATACAGCATGCCGGGTTTCGTGGCGGTGCTGGTCCACCACCGCCCGGCCGCCTTGCGCGGCAAGACCCTGGCCCAGGCGATGGACGTGGCGGCACGCCAGCCGGCACGGCTGACCAGCCTCTATCACCAATGGTGCCGGGCGCCGGTCCGGATGTACCGCGCCCCGCCGTCCCTGGTTTTCGCCGTCATCGGCCAGGCGCGGGCGGACGGGCGCATCAGCCCGGAGGACGAGGCGACGCTGCTCGCCCGGCTGCTCACCCAATGGGCGCTGGCGAGCACGCTGCAGACGTCCTCCACCTGCGCCACCGCAGCCAGAACGCCGGCCCTGCGCGCCGGGCACTAGCAATGGAACACGGGCGCTGATTCACCACCCACCAAGGAGCAGAACATGGGCACACACAGCATGGAACAACTCGGCACGATCGACGTTTTCGTGCGCGACCGGGAAGGGGCGCAGGCAGCTATCGGCAACGCCCCGGTTCGCATCTTCACCGCGGGGACAGCGGCTCCCGCACCCTCGCCGGTCACCCAGACCGCGGCATCCCAGCCGCCGAAACGGCCGGGCAAGCCAATGACCTATAACCACCCGCCGGGCGAAGACCTGATCGCCTCCGGCAACACGGGGCCGGACGGGCATTTCCGCCGCGCGCTGCCACCGGGCCAGTATCGGGTGAGCGCCGAAGCCTTCGGCAGCAGCATCGCCTACGACGTGGATGTGGGCGCTGAGTGCGAAGAGCGCGTGGAGTTGGCGATTCCGGTGGGCTTCAACGTCGAGTCTTTCGTGGCGGCTGGCGGCTGCGATACCGTGCCCTGCGATCGCGTGCGCCAGGGC
>JBAWHH010000660.1:0-2509 GCA_049593715.1 Rhodocyclaceae bacterium | reverse complement strand
AGCGCCACCCGGAGGCGACCCTCGAACGGCTGCGCCAGTGGGCCACGGATCCCTCGGTCCATGTACGGCGTCTGGTGTCAGAGGGTACCCGGACGCGCCTGCCTTGGGCGCCCCGTCTGCCTCAGTTCCAGGCCGACCCCCAGCCGGTCTTGGCACTGTTGGAACTGCTCAAAGACGATCCGTCAGAATACGTCCGCCGCTCCGTGGCCAACAACCTCAACGACATCGGCAAGGACCACCCCGATTTGTTGCTGGACATTGCGCGCCGCTGGCTGGCGGGGGCTCCGGAACCGCGCCGGCGGCTGGTGGCCCATGCGCTACGGACGGCTGTCAAGCGCGGCGATGCGGCCGCAATTGCCGTTCTCGGGTTCGGGGTGGCTGAGAATGTGGCCGTGGAAGAAGTCTCGATTTCCCCCGCCGCGTTGTCTGAAGGCGGGAGGGTCAAGTTCCAATTCGCCCTCGCGAATCCAGGCGCGACGGCGCAAACGGTGCGCGCTGACCTACGAATCCATTTCGTGCGGACCAACGGCCGCAAGCACCCGAAGGTATTCAAGGTCCGCGAAGTGGTGCTCCCGCCAGGGAAACGCGTGCGCCTTGCCAAGACCGTTTCCCTCGAGCCCATGACCACGCGCCGCCACTATCCGGGAGGGCATCGTGCGGAGGCATTGCTCAACGGCCGCGTCGTCCCACTTGGCCAATTTGAACTGTTTCCGGGGCTGGACTACGATCCGCGCCTTCGCCTGATTGCCGAAAGCTACGCCCGCCTCACAGGCCGGGCGCTGATTCCTGAGGCCGACGATCTCGCGGCGGCGCTCTGGGCGGCGCCGCGAGTGATCGTCGCCCATGGTACCCAGGCCGATCCCGTCTTCTTCTATGGCAACCGCCTCGCGCTCGAAGCGTTCGAGATGGATTTCGCGGCCTTCACCCGACTGCCATCGCGTTATTCCGCCGAGCCCCTGGCGCGGGAGGAACGCGCACGCCTACTGGAACGAGTAAGCCGGGACGGTTATATCGACGACTACGCTGGCATCCGCATTTCCAGCACCGGCCGCCGCTTCCGCATCGCGCGGGCAACGGTATGGAACCTGGTGGATGCCGAGGGTCGGCACCACGGGCAGGCGGCCACATTCGAGCGTTGGCAGCCAGTCGCGGAAGGGTAACCTGGCAGCAAGACGCCCGGAGCGATGGGGAGCAAGTTACAACGCGGCTCCACCTCGCGAGGAAACCCACAGTTCCCGCGGAAGTCTGCCTCCACGAGCCAAGCGAATTGCCGAGCGTTTGCTGGGTTTGCGCGTTCAATCCGGGCGAATGAACGCGCGCACCGCCTCCAGTTCAGCGCTGGGATCGGCGAAATCCTCGAAACGGCGACCGTCCGTTCGGTCGTACCAGTAGCGGCTGTTCCAGTGGTCACCTTCGATCTTGTGCAGGATGGCGTGGATCCAGCAGGCAATGGGGTCGCCCAGTTCCTGCACCAGGCGGTGCGCTGAGTCCCATTTTCCTGCCAGTGCCAGATCGACTGCGGTTTCCCATTGCTCTCGCATTGCGCCCCCCACCTCGTTCTGAACTGGTCATCCGGCGGTGCGATTATTCCGCCTTCGGCTCGCGCCGCCGCCCACCCCCACGCCCGTGGTCGCGGCGCGTCATCGCCATTTCTGCCAACTGTGCGGCAACGAGAAAATTGACCGTACCTTCCGGTACGACGCCCTGGTCGTCGGGTTCGCCCGCCGCTACGCCGGTGAGGGTCTCAATTGCCTCATCCACCGTGGACACCGCATAGAGCTTGAACTTGCCTTCCGCGCAGGCCTGTACCACGTCCTCCCGCAGCATGAGGTGCTTGACGTTGGCGTCGGGGATGAGCACGCCGTGTTCGCCGTCCAGCCCGCGCGCGCGGCAGATGTCGAAAAAACCTTCGATCTTCTCGTTCACCCCGCCGATGGCCTGCACCCGGCCGTACTGGTTCACCGAGCCAGTCACCGCCAGCGATTGCTTGATAGGCAAGGCCGACAGGGCTGACATTAGCGCACACAGTTCGGCCAGGGACGCGGAGTCGCCCTCCACCGGACCATAAGACTGTTCGAACACCAAACTGGCCGAGAGCGACAGCGGCGTGGAGCGGGAAAACCGCGCCGCCAGGAATGAGGTGAGGATCATGACGCCCTTGGAGTGCAGCGGGCCGCCCAGTTCGGACTCGCGCTCGATGTCCACCACGTCGCCCTCGCCAATGCGCGCGGTGGCGGTGATGCGCACCGGATGGGCGAAGCGGAATTCACCCAGATCGATCACCGCCAAACCATTGATCTGGCCCACTTGACCTCCGGAAGTGGAGATCAGCAGGGTTTCGCGCAACACTTCGCGCTGAAGTCGTGCGCGCAAGCGGTCTGCGCGACGGATGCGGGCATCTAAGGCACGCTCGACGTCTCCCCGCCCGACTTCGGTTCGCCCCTGCTGCCCTGCCCAATGATCGGCTTCGCTCATCAGGTCGGCCAGCCGCCGCGTGCGGGCGGTGAGT
>JBAWHH010000659.1:0-4093 GCA_049593715.1 Rhodocyclaceae bacterium | reverse complement strand
GGCCCTGGACAAACTGGTGGACCAGTTCCGCCAGTCCATATTCGAGCGCAAGCGCACCTCGGCGGAACTGGGGCAGCGCCTCTACACCATCCTCCTCCAGCCCCTCGGTCTGGCGCCAGGGGAACGCCTGCTCATCGTGCCCCACGGTGGGCTGCATTACATGCCGTTCCAGGCCTTGCGCGTGGGGGACGAGTATCTGATCCAGCGCCATCCGCTGGCGGTGGCTCCATCCGCGAGTATTGCGGTCCAGTTGTTCCGGCAGGCGCGGGTGGTGAGTCCGCGGCTGGTGGCGTTCGGCAATCCGGCGAACGAGGAAAAGTATGCGCTGCCCGGTTCGGAGCGCGAGATCCAAAAGATCGGAGTCCTGTTCCAGGACAAGAAACTGTTCCTGCAGGAAGATGCCTCCCGGGCGACCTTCAAGGGGGAGGCCGGCAACGGGCGCATCCTCCATGTGGCGGCCCACGCCGAAGTGGACGAAGTTGACCCGTTGGCCTCGCGCATCCTGCTGGCGCGGGAGGGCAAGGATCCGGGGTTCCTCGAAGCGCGGGAAGTTTATGGCCTGGATCTGAAACAGGTATCGCTGGTCACCATCAGTGCCTGCGAAAGCGGCCTGGGACGCATCGCCCGGGGTGACGAAATTCTTGGATTCACTCGATCATTTTTCACCGCGGGGGTTTCCGGGCTCATCGTGTCGCTGTGGCCGGTGTCGGACAATTCCACCGAGCTGTTGATGACTACCCTCTACGGTGAGTTGGCGAAGGGCAGGGAGGTGCTGGACGCTATGCAGACCGCGCAAATCGCGGTGCTGAAGACCGGCCGTTACGCCCATCCTTTCTACTGGGGACCCTTCAATTTCATCGGCGACTGGCGCATGCGCATTCAGGGCTGAGCGCCCGCCATCCGACGCAACCTTCGCTGAACGGCTAGAAGACGGAAAACCGCGATGATCAAAGCTCAACCAGGCAAGCAGGCGAGGATGGTTCGGCGCCTTGTCGGCATAGTGGGGCTGGCCGTAGCCCAGGCCGCCTCTGGCCAGGCGGTTCCCGATGCGGGAAGCGCATTGCGCGAGACCGTGCCTCCGCCTGCGCCGCCGGCTACCGCGCCGGCGCCACGGCTGCCGACTCCGCCTGCTCCTGCCCCCCGTTCCGCCCAGGGTGAGGCCGCTTTCGTGCTGAAATCGGTGGTCTTCTCGGGAAACCGTGTGTTTTCCGGCGACGAGTTGGCCGCGTTTGCGGCGGACAAGATCGGGAAGTCTGTCACTTTCGCCGATCTGGATGCCATTGCGGCGCGGATTGGCGAGCACTATCGCCGCCAGGGCTACTTCCTCGCCCAAGCCATCCTGCCGGCGCAGGACGTGACGGCCGGGAAAGTCGAGTTCTCCATCATCGAAGGAACGCTGGGCCAGGTGCGCATCAATCGCGCGCCGGATGCACCTATCGCGGAAGACCACGTGCAGCGGTTCCTTGCGGCGCTGAAACCGGGGGAACCTTTGACGGCGACGGTGCTGGAGCAGGCGATGATGGCGTTGTCTGATCTGCCGGGCATCGTCGTGCAGTCCTCGCTCGAGGCCGGGCTGGAGCCCGGAACGGCGGATCTCGAGGTGGACGTGACGCCACGCCGCCGCTGGGAATTCGCCATTGACGCGGATAACCACGGCTCCCGCGCCAACGGTGAGTTCCGCGTCGGGGCAACGGGCCGCATCAACAGTCCCTTTGGCCTGGGCGACAACCTGGATGTGCGCGTACTGTCGTCGTCCGGCGGCGGACTGCGGTTTGGCCGGCTCGGCTACGAACTGCCCGTAGGCTTTGCGGGCACCCGCCTGGGGATCGCTTACAGCCGGGTCGAATACCATCTGGGCAAGGAATTCGCACCGCTGGGGGCCAACGGCGAGGCCGACGTCTACGAACTTGCGCTAACCCATCCTTTCGTTCGCTCTCGCACGCGCAATGTGATCGGCAAGGCGAGCCTGGTGGAAAAAGTCTTGGCAGACAAGATCGACCTGGTCTCCAGCCGCACTGAAAAGCGCGTTCGCTCGCTGAATCTCGGTCTCGCCTATGAGGCGCGGGATGGTTGGCTCGGCGGCGGATACACCAGCGCCAGCGCGACGGCGACCCTGGGCAGTCTGGATATCCGCACCGCCGCGGACTTGTTGGTGGACCAGACCGTAGGGCACCGCACCGATGGCCGTTTCGGGCGCCTCAACTATCAGGTCTCGCGCCTGCAAGCGCTGGCCCCGCAATCTAGCCTGTTCATGGGCGTCAGCGGGCAGTTGGCGAGCGCCAACCTCGACAGCGCCGAGAAGATTGCCCTCGGCGGGCCCAGCGCCGTGCGCGCATACGCCGTGTCCGAGGCGAACGTCGACCAGGGTTTTGTCGCCACGTTGGAGTATCGGTACAGCCCGACCAATCAGGTTACCGTCAGCGGTTTCTACGATGCCGCCTGGGGCTCCGCGTCGCGCAATCCGCTGCCGCGCGAAGACAATCGCCGCGAACTGCGGGGTTACGGCGTTGGCCTGTTCTGGGCCGGCCCGGAGAGGATCACCGTTCGCGGCAGCCTGGCATGGCGCGAAACGGGCCGTTCCACGTCCGAGCCGCCGGACCGTGTGCCGCGGCTGTTCGTCCAACTACAAAAGCCGTTTTAGCCGCACAAGAAACGTTTCAGCTGCCGTGCCGAGAGCGGCATGCGATCTTGAGGGAGAGAATCATGATCGCAACAGGCACGAACAACGTGCCGCAGCACCCGTTGGCGGGGCGCTCCGCCCGGAAAATCATCGCCCTGTCGGTGGCCCTGGCCGTCTCGCCGGCGGCCCTGGCGCTGCCCTTGGGCGAATCGGTGGTGAGCGGCAGCGTCGCCGTCAGCCGGCCCGACGCCCAGAATATGGTTGTGCGCCAGGGCAGCAGCAAGGCGATCGTCAACTGGCAGGGTTTTTCCATCGGCGGCGGGGAAAACGTCGCGTTCCGGCAGCCGGGCGCGAGCAGCGTGATCCTCAACCGCGTCGTCGGCGGCAGCCCGAGCGACATCCTCGGGCGCATCACGGCCAACGGCCAAGTGTTCCTGGTCAACCCGAACGGCGTGTTCTTCGCCCCCGGCGCCTCGGCGGACGTCGGCAGCCTGGTGGCCTCCACCCTGAACATCGCCGATGCCGACTTCCTCGCCGGGCGCTACCGCTTCGCCGGCAGTGGCACCCCGGGCACCGTATCCAACCAAGGCAGCTTACAGGCGGCCCAAGGCGGCACCGTAGCGCTGCTGGGAGGCCAGGTCAGCAACGACGGCACCCTCACCGCCCAACTGGGCACCGTAGCCCTGGCGGCGGGCAACCGCGTCACCCTCGACTTCGCCGGCGACGGCCTGACCAAGCTCACCGTGGACGAAGCCACCGTAGGCGCCCAGGTGCGCAACAGCGGCATGATCATCGCCGATGGCGGCCAGGCGGTGCTGACCGCCCACGCCGCCCAGGCGCTGGCCGACACCGTGATCAATCAGCAAGGCCTCGTGCGCGCCCGCAGCCTGACCGCGCGGAACGGGCGCATCGTGCTCGATGGGGGAGAACACGGCGCGACCCTGGTTTCGGGCAGCCTCGACGCATCGGGCCGGGAGAGCGGCCAGACGGGCGGAACCGTCTCGGTAATGGGCTACCACGTCGGCCTGACCGAACAGGCGAGCATCGACGCCAGCGGCAGCGCAGGCGGCGGCACCGTGCTGATCGGTGGCGACTACCAGGGCAACAACCCGGCGGTGCGCAACGCCGCGGCGACCTACTTCAGCCCGCAGGCCCGCATCAGCGCCGATGCCCTGCAAACGGGCAACGGCGGCAAAGTGATCCTGTGGAGCGACGGCCCGACGCGGGCCTACGGGACAATCTCCGCCCGGGGCGGGGCCAACGGCGGGAACGGGGGGCTGGTGGAGACCTCTGGCCACTGGCTCGACGTGGCGGGGGCGAGGGTCAGTGCGGCGGCGCCTGCCGGTGTGGCGGGGAGTTGGCTGCTCGATCCGGGAAATATCACCATCAGCCACTCGACGGTGCCCGTTTCCGCGATTCCCGGCAACGGCATGTTCAGCACCGAGGGTCCTCCGACGGAAGATGTGTCGGTAT
>JBAWHH010000658.1:0-4471 GCA_049593715.1 Rhodocyclaceae bacterium | reverse complement strand
TGGGCAGCGTCTTGGCGGCTGAACGCCTCCTCGATGGCACTGATCAGCTTGTCGTGGTCGATCGGCTTCTCCAGGAAATCTACTGCCTGCGCCCGAAACGCCTCGCGCGCGGCTTGCACGTTGCCGTGCCCGGTCATGATGATCGCTGGGATCGTGCAACCGGCTTCGATCAGCCGCTTCTGCAGATTCAGGCCATCCATCCCGGGCATCCGAATGTCGATCAGCAGACAACCCCGCCAGTCGGGACGATATGCATCGAGAAACGATTCCGCATCGGCAAACATGGCGATGCTGCAGCCGCGCAGCCCCAAGAGAAGTCCTAGCGCGTCGCGCACCGATTGATCGTCTTCAACGATGTAGACGCTGTATTCGCGGGGCCACATCGCGCTATTCTCCTTTTGTGGGCAATCTGACGAGAAACATGCCATGGTCCGTCACCTCCGCCCAAAGCTCTCCGCCATGGGCTTGGACGATGGCTCGGCTGATGGCCAGGCCAAGCCCCAAGCCGCTTGCTTTCGAGGACTGAAAGGGCCGGAACAAGCGATCCGCGCCCACGGCAGAGGGACCTGGCCCGTTGTCCTCAATCTGAACGCAGACGTGCCCGGGCCCATCGTTTCGTGCCGACAGCCGGACCCGACGCATCCCTTCGGGTTGCTCGGCGACGGCCTCGAAAGCATTGGCTAGGAGGTTGCGCAGAACCACTTCCAACTGTAGACGATCCGCCGAAAGGGTTTCCCCGGGTGAGGGGGCGACAAGAAAGTCGATGCCTTGCTGGCGCGCCTTGAGCGCGAAGGGCGCCGCCGCAGCGTGCAGCAGTTCGGGCAGCACAATCGGCTCGAGCCGAGTTGCCCCGGTGCGGAAGAAATCTCTCAGGCGACGTACCACGTCGGCGGCTCGAAAGGACTCGGCCACCATGCGCCGGATCGTCTCGCCCAGCCGTTCCCCAGTTTCGCCGCGTTCCAGCATCTGCTCGCAGGCTTTGCCATAAACGGACAGGGCGGTCAGGGGCTGATTGAGTTCGTGGGCCAGCGCGCCGGCCATCTCCCCGGCGGCGGCAAGGCGCAGCGATTGGCGCAACTCATCGCTCACGCGTTCCTTTTCATCGACGACGACACCGATGAACAGCCCAACGAAGGCGAGCACGGCGCCCAGCATCTGCAACTCGAAGACGGTCACGGCCACCAGGTCTTGCCATTGCACCGTGACAATGATTCCCGCCTGCAGGGCAAAGGCTGCAATGGCGGCCCCTGGCACGCCCTGGCGCGCCGCCGCCCAGACGATGGGAATGAACAGCAGGTAGAAATACTGAAACTCCGCAGCACCGCCGAACCCAAATGCTACCCACAACACCGCAACAGCGGCCAGTCCATAGCCTGCCGTCTCCCACTCGGTAAGAAGCCTTACGAGGCGGTTTCGGTCTTCAACCAGCAGCCAAAAGAACGGCATGGTCACCACAATGCCGACGCAGTCACCTACCCAGAATCGAACCAGCGCCACGTCCCAGTCGCCCAGCGGGATGAGGTCCATCGCGCGCAGCAGTGAGACGTACATCCCGCTGGTCGCGAGTGTGCCGGCAACGACGATCGTCAGCCAAGCCAGCAAGCGCCGGCGGTCGTGCAGGATCTCCCCCGAAACGTGCCAGCGCAAAGCGTCAGCCATGGCGCCATACCCAGCCGTTAGCGCCGCGGAAAGCCCGATGGTCATGGGCAAGGCGGCAGGCAGTCCCCGGACCAGGATTTCGCCGATCAGGATCGCTGCAAACCAGGCCAACGCCGCCCACCGGCCCACGCGAAACCAGTACACCAGGCCCAGGGCGAGCGATGGGTTCCACGGGGTGATGTTGAGCCCGTGCAGGGGGTGCAAGTAGCTGGCCCAGTCCAGCAAGACATAGCCGCAGATGAACACGGCGCCTTGCCACAGCGGAGCCAGACGAATGGATTGGGTGAGCATCCTCATCGGTCTGGGCGGGATTGTCGCTTTTCGCGCCATCGTCTGCATCGGGGCCGCCCGTAGGGGCAACCCTTAGCCGGTGGGTGTTCCCCGGCGTCAGGACGGTTCCTTCGCCACTACCGGATTGGATGGGCTAAGGGTTACCCATAGTGGATTGCCCGAATTTCCTGGCGAAGCGCTTTGCCCTACCCTGGACCGGTAACCAGAGAGGTGAGGTAGCAATGACTAATCAACCTGTTACGGGCATCCAAAGGGCCTGGCTGCTGGCCCTGGTCCTGTTCGCTAGTCCGGCCATCGCGTACGCGCAATGCCAAAAGACCCCGGCCGCGAAGTGCCAGGGCGCCCAACTCAAGCACCTCGATTGGCGAGGCGCGAATCTGGATGGCGGGGATTTTCGCAATGCCGACATGGAGAACATCAATCTTGCCGGTGCGAGCCTGAGGAATGCCGATTTCCGGGGCGCGAGGATGCCCTTCGCTCGACTGACCAAGGCGGACATGAGGGGCGCCAATCTCGACGATGCGGACGTGCGCTGGGCCAACCTCGAACGAGCACATCTGGCAGGGACGCGCTGGACGAACGCCCGGCTGGCCAAGTCAGATCTGGAGGAGGCCGACCTGTCGAATTCCGTTCTCGTAGGCACCGACCTTACCCGGACCGATCTCGTCAATACGGATCTGCATCAGGCAGACATGCGGGGCGCGAAGCTCGATGGCGCCCACATGAATTTCGCCAACGCCAAGGAGGCCCAATTCACGGGCGCCTCGGTTCAGCGCGCGCGGCTGATTGGCACCCGGCTGGGCGGCGCCATATGGACAGACGGGCGGGTCTGCAAGCGAACCTCCGTTTCGGTGTGCGAATAGACGTGGGAATGAAAAAAGACAAAGCGTTGGGGGGACCATGGAACGAATACTGAGCATTGGGAAACAAGGGCGGGGTGCCCTGGGCGTCGCCCTCGACAGCTTTTTGGGCCATACCCCGCGCTGGTACAAGCTCGCCATCCTGTTTGCGCTTGCCTTCAACGTGGTCGTCTTTGCCACCCTCGGTTCGGTGGTGACGGGGTGGCTGGTCCTCGCCGAGTTCATCTTTACGCTCGCGATGGCGCTGAAGTGTTTTCCGCTGCAGCCCGGCGGATTGCTGGCCATTCAGGCCGTGCTGCTCGGCCTGACCGATGCGCATAGCGTGTATCGGGAGGTCGAGCATGGCCTGCCCGTGCTGCTGCTGGTGATCTTCATGGTGGCGGGCGTTCATTTTCTGCGCGGCATGCTGTATCGCGCAATCAGCCACATGTTCCTGCGCATTCATTCGCGCACCGCGTTGTCCCTGGCCGTAATCGTCTCGGTGTCGATCCTGTCGGCCTTCCTTGATGCACTCACGATCCTGGCAGTGCTGGTCGCCGTTTCGGTCGGTTTTTACGAGGTCTATCACCGCGTGGTGTCCTCGCGCAGTTACCACGACGACCCCGAACTCACCGACGAGCACGTCCACAAGCACCATCGCCAGGACCTGGAGCAGTTTCGCGCCGTGCTGCGCAGCCTGCTGATGCACGGCGCGATCGGAACCGCCATTGGGGGGGTGTGTACCCTCGTCGGCGAGCCAGAAAATATCGTCATCGGTACCGAAGCGGGCTGGAGTTTTGTCCAGTTCTTCCTCAATGTCGCCCCGGTGACCATCCCCACCCTGTTCTTTGGCTTTGCCGTTTGCTGGGTGATCGAGAAATTTCGCTGGTTCGGCTATGGTGCGCACCTGCCTGCCAGCGTTCGGCAGATTCTGGTGGAGGAAGACGAGCGGCTACGGCGCAATGCCACTCCCAGAGATCGCTTCATCCTCATCGCCCAGGGCATGGTTGCCGTGCTGATGGTCCTGAGCCTGACGTTTCACGTTGCCGATATTGGCCTCATCGGTCTGGCGGTGATTGTCCTCGCGTCGACGATTGCCGGCGTGACGGACGAACACCATATCGGCGAGGCCTTCATGCCGGGGCTGCCGTTCGCCTCATTGCTGGTCGTGTTCTACGTCATCGTGGCGATGATCAGCGACCAGCACATGTTCTCCTCCGTCATTGAATGGGTGTTGGCGCTGGATTCGCGCATGCAGGTATTCATGATCTTTGTCACCAATGGGGCCCTGTCCTCCATTAGCGACAACGTGTTCGTGGCCGCGATCTACATGAAGGAACTGAAGGCGGCATTCGATGCCGGACTGACAAGCCGGGAGATGTTCGATGCCCAGTCGGTCGCTGTCGTCATGGGTACCGGGATTCCCAGCATGTCCACGCCCAACGGCCAAGCCGCCTTCTTGTACTTGCTGACCTCTCCGATCGCGCCGCTCATCCGCCTTGGCTACGGGCGCATGCTGTGGATGGCCTTGCCCTACGCAGTGGTGACCACCCTTGTAGCGGGTATCGCCATCTATTGATCCATCCGGGCTACCTGCCAGTGGGCCGCTACGCATCATGCCGGCCGCCAGGTAAGGGCTTGTCGGCGTAGCGGACGCGGCGTTGCCCTGCCGGCTCCGGACA
>JBAWHH010000657.1:0-2984 GCA_049593715.1 Rhodocyclaceae bacterium | reverse complement strand
GGTCCAGCACGTGCAGGCCGTCGATTTCCTGGCCCGGCTTGAGGCGTGGCGGCAGGGGCAAGCGGCTGGCGCTCGCCAGGGTGTCGCGCAGGTTGCCCGCCGCAACGCCCTCGACGTTGGCCACCAGGGCGGTGCAGTTGTCCTTGGAGCCGCGCCGTTCCGCCTTGAAAACCAGGGCCTCGGCGGCCTGCTCGGCATCGGAATGGCTCGACAGCACTTTGGCAATGCCATCGTTACCCAGCGTGCCCCAGACGCCGTCCGAAACGAGCACGAAGCGGTCACCCGGCTGCAGGTCGCCATCGGCAAGATCGACCACCAGGTGCGCGTCGAGTCCGATGGCCCGGCGCAGTACGTTGGTGAGTTCCGGGTGATCCCAGGTATGGTCTTCGGTGAGCTGGGTGAGGTGGCCGCCGCGCAGCAGATAAGCGCGGGTGTCGCCGACGTGGGCGACGTAATAGCGGGTTCCCCGCAGGACCACGGCGGTCAGGGTGGTGGCCATGCCGGCGTTGTCGGGGATCTTGCCGGCGTGGCCCTGCAGCCAGCGATTGGCCGCCCGCAGGACGGTATCGATGGAGCGCTCGACGCCCCAGGTGTCGGGCGTTGCGTAGTAGTCGGACAGCAGGCTGCGCACCGCGTATTCCGCCGCTTCCCGCCCTTTGGCATGGCCGCCCACGCCGTCAGCCACCACCAGCAGGATCCCTTTGGCCGCCAGGTCGGCGCCTTCCGGCGTGGTGGCGGCGACGAAGTCTTCGTTGCGGCTGCGCCGGCCGGTGAGCGTGGCGTGCCCAAGCGCCACCCGCAGCCCGTCCCCAGCAGCGGGTTGGGGCAACGGGGCTGCCGGTGGGCGCTGGGCAACGACGTTCATTTCCGGTGCTTCAGCCAAAGGGGCTCAGATCCGCGCCGCGGTCAGCGTGGCCGCACCCCAGGTGGTGCGCCAGCGCGTCTTCACCGAAGTGAGGCCCAGCAGGGCGGCGATAGCCAGGGCGGCGAAAATCAGCAGCCCCGCCTGATAGCTGCCGGTGAGCTGTTTCGAATAGCCGAGCGAAGAGGCGAGATAGAAGCCGCCCACTCCCCCGGCCGTACCGACCAGCCCGGTCATGACGCCAATTTCGTTGCGGAAACGCTGCGGCACCAACTGGAACACGGCGCCGTTGCCCATGCCGAGGGCGAGCATGGCCAGCACGAAGACGGCCAGCGCCGCCCAGGCATTCGGCAGCCCGATGCTGACGATGGCGAGGAAGGTAGCCGCCAGCAGGTACATGCCGGTCAGGCTTTTGATGCCGCCGATGCGGTCGGCAACGGCGCCACCGATGGGCCGCACCAGGGAACCGGCGAAAACGCAGGCGGCGGTGAAGAAGCCGGCGGTCTTGGCGTCCAGGCCATACTGGGTGTTGAAGTAGATGGTGAGGGAAGACGCGAGGCCGACGAAACCGCCGAAGGTGACGGAATAGAAGAACATGAACCACCAGGCGTCCTTGTCCTTGAGAACCTTGAAATACTCGGCCAGGGATTTGGGCGCCGGGCACTCCGGCGCATCCTTGGCGAGGATCAGATAGACGATGAACGCCAGGGCCAGCGGGATCAGCGCTAGGCCAAAAACGTTGTTCCAGCCGAAAGCCGCAGCCAGGGCCGGCGCGAACAGGGCCGCCAGCGCCGTGCCGGAATTGCCCGCCCCCGCAATGCCCAGGGCCGTGCCCTGATGCTCCGCTGGATACCAGCGCGAGGCCAGCGGCAGGGCCACGGCGAACGCCGCCCCGGCGAAACCGAGGAACAGGCCCAGCACCAGCGTCTGCTCGAAGGAGTGGATGCCGTGTTGCCAAGCGACGGCGAGGGCCAGCAGCACGATGATCTGGCCAATGATGCCGGCCTTCTTCGGCTTCAAATGGTCGACCAGCACGCCCATGACCAGGCGCAGCGCCGCGCCGGCCAGCACCGGTGTCGCGACCATCAGCCCCCGCTGGGCATGGGATAAGCCGAGATCCTGGGCGATCTGCACACCGAGCGGCCCGAGTATCACCCAGACCATGAAGGCGAGATCGAAGTAGAGGAAAGCAGCGAACAGCGTGGGGGTATGGCCGGATTTGAGAAAGGATGTTCGGTCCATCGGTGGTCTCCTGTCGGGGTCGGGGGTCAGGCGGGTTGGGCCATGGCGCTGTGCGCTCTGATGGGGAAGCTGGCGGCGTAGGCAGCAGGATCGCTGCCATCCCAGACGCGGCCATCCATGAGCCGGTGGCTGCGCATCTCGCTCGTCGGCAGACCGACGCCTGCCGCGGCGGCCGCTTGGGCGTAGACGTCGATGCGATTGACTTTGCGCGCCACGGCCAGGTAGTCGGGATCGTGTTTCAGCATCCCCCAGCGGCGGTGCTGGGTCATGAACCACATGGCGTCGGAGAGATAGGGGAAGTTCACTGCGCCGTCGGCGAAAAACGCCATGGGGTGGGCATCCTCCCAAGTGCGGCCGAGGCCGTCTTGATAGTGGCCGAGCATGCGGCCGGCGATGACCTCAACATCGGTATCGACGAAGTCGCGGCCTGCAAGCACCTCCGCCGTGTGGCGCTTGTTTGCGGGGGAGGCGTCGATCCAGCGGCTGGCTTCCAGCAGCGCGGCGGTCAGGGCCCGGGCGGTGTTCGGATACTCAGCCACCCAGGCGGCGGTTGTTCCCAACACCTTTTCGGGATGGTCGGGCCACACGTCCTGGCTGGAGGCGACGGAAAAACTCACTCCATCGGCGATGCCGCGCTGGTTCCACGGCTCGCCGACGCAGAAGCCGTGCATGCGTCCAAGGCGGCAGGTCAGGACCATCTGGGGCGGCGGCACGCTGATGGTGCGCACGTCCCGCAGCGGATCGATGCCGTTGGCCGCCAGCCAATAGTTGAGCCTCAGGGCGTGGGTGCCGGTGGGGAAAGTCTGGGCGAAGGCAAAGCTGCCGGCCGGGTGTTTGGCCACCAGGGCCGCCAGGGCCTCACCGTCGGTCACGCCTTGAT
>JBAWHH010000656.1:0-2243 GCA_049593715.1 Rhodocyclaceae bacterium | reverse complement strand
CAACATCATGAACGCGCTGTTCATGGTCGTCGGTGCCGGAGCAGCCGCCGGGCTGTTGGCGAGCGGCCTGACGATCCCGCAATTGTTCGGCGTCGCCGCCGTCTGCAACGCCGCGGTGGCGATCTACATCTTCGGGCTGGTGCCGGAATTCCTGCTGCGCTTCGTCGTCTGGCTGCTGGTCCATTCCGTGTATCAACTGGACAAGAAAGGCCTCGAAAACATCCCCCACGAAGGTCCGGCGTTGATCATCTGCAACCACGTCAGCTTCGTGGACGCCCTGGTCATTGCCGCCGCCTGCCGCCGCCCGATCCGCTTCGTCATGGACCACCGCATCTTCCGCTGGCCGGTATTTTCTTTTGTTTTCAAGGTGGGCCGGGCGATACCCATCGCGCCGGCGCGGGAAGATCCTGTCCTGATGGAAAAGGCGTTCGAGGAGGTTTCGGCGGCCCTGGCCGCGGGCGAACTGGTGGGCATCTTCCCGGAAGGCCGCATCACCCACGACGGCGAACTTGGCTCTTTCCGCCCCGGCATCAGCCGCATCCTTGCCCGCAATCCGGTGCCCGTGATTCCGATGGCGCTGTCCGGCCTGTGGGGAAGCATCTTCTCCCGGCGCGACGGCAAACCGCTGCGCCGCTTCTGGACGGCACGCCCCTTCCGCACGATTGCCATTGCCGTGGGCGTCCCCGTCCCGGCCGCGAAGGCGCAGCCGGGAGCGCTGCGGAGCCAAGTGCTGGCTATGCGGGGCGCAGTGCGCTGACGCCAGTCCCCTCGCCAGGAAGCGCGCCGTGCCGCTGGGCGAGGGCGCGCGCAGTGCCGGATCTGTGCCGCACTTCCTCTCGCAAACGGCGACCCGGCCGTTAATGTGCGTGGCGGTTGCCCGTCGACCGGTCCGGTTTCTGCTGTTTGCATACCTGAAGCATCAGGACGCCGATGGCTCTCCGACTGCTCGTGGGCTCCGCCACTGCAGTCTTTTTAGGGGGTTATCCCCCGGCCTCTTCCAGGCCGCCGTCCCTCGTCGACAACAAATACGGTTGAATGAGAAAACAGATATGCACTTTCCCTCGTTAGGCAGAGGCCTTTCAGTCCTTATCCTCGGGTTTTTCTTCGTTACCACGGCGTTTGCGGACGGCCAGACGATTACCGTCAGCACCAACAATACGCCGCTCGATAGAAAAACCCTCGAGTCGATATCGCAAACGGCTTTTCGCCGATTGGGGATGGACTTCAAGCTGGTGTCCCTGCCTTCGGAGCGATCCTTGACTTCCGCCAACCTGGGCGAAGTGGATGGCGAAGGTTTGCGCGTGGCGGGCCTGGAGAATCAGTATCCGAATCTGATTCAGGTGCCTGAGCGATACGTGCGGATCAGCTTCGTCGCCTTCGCCAAAGACGCCACGATCAATCTCGACAACGGTTGGGACAGCCTCAAGCCCTATCGCGTTGCCTTCATCACCGGCTGGAAAATGTTCGAAGCCAACGCATCCGGCGCGAAGATCGTGAACAAGGTCGATAAAGCGGAGCAGCTTTTCCAGATGCTGGACAGCGGGCGCGTAGACCTCGCTCTATATACCAAGGCTGACGGAGTCTCCCTGGTGCGCAATCTCGGGCTTTCCGCCATCGCGCCGGTTTCTCCCGCGCTCAAGGATGTGGATATGTATCTCTACCTGAACCGAAAACACGCCGCACTGGTGCCCAAACTGGCTCAGGTGCTCCGGGAAATGAAAGCGGACGGCACCTACAACCGCATTCTCTCTTCCGTCGTCGGCGAATAGGAAACGCATGGTGTCGCGGGTAGACCGGAAGGGGCCGATGGGTTTTCTTGGCCTGCGGAGCCGCTTGGCACGGCGGCTTCTAGTCGTCGTTTTGCTCGTGGGGGGCGTCAGTTCTTTGGCCGTCTCCATTGGCGAAGCGGTTCACGCTTACCGGGAACGGCTAGAGTATTTGGACAACCATCTCGTTTCGATCGGCGAGTTCGTGTCGCCGGCGCTGGTCAAAAGCGTTTGGGCTTTCGACCGGGAGCAGGTCGAGGTTCAGTTGAAGGGTTTTGCCCGCTTGCAGGACATCAGTGCGGTGCGCCTGCGCATGAAAGGCGCGGAAGACATCCGCCTGGGGATGGAGGTTCCTGCCGCAGACGCGGTGGAACGCAGCTTTCCGCTCGTTCATGCCGAAGCTGGCCAGCGCCAGGAGCTCGGTACCCTGACCCTGACGGTGGATCTGCGCGACGATCGCGCACGGGTGGCGCGAAA
>JBAWHH010000655.1:0-3576 GCA_049593715.1 Rhodocyclaceae bacterium | reverse complement strand
TTCTTGGCTTCGGCAAGTTCCCGCGTGCGCTGCTCGACGAGTTCCTGCAGGTGATGGCGGTGCCGGTCCAATTCCTCGGAGTTGCGCTTCTTCTCGGTGATGTCTTCTTTGATCGCCAGATAGTGGGCGATCCTTCCGGCGGCGTCCCGCACCGGGGAAATGTGGGCAAACTCGATGACGAGTTCGCCATTGCGGCGCCGGTTGATGAACTCGCCGCGCCACGGGTCACCAGCGGTCAGGCATTTCCACAACTGCTCGTACGTGGTGCGCGGCGTCAGGCCGGAAGCCAGGATGCTGGGATTGCGCCCGATCAGCGCTTCGCGCGGGAAACCACTGGCAGCGATGAAGGCATCGTTCACGTACTCCATATTGCCTTCCGCGTCGGTCACCTGCACGCCATGGGAGCTTTGCTCGACGGCCTGGGAGAGCATCAGCAGCGAATCCTCCGCCGCTTTGCGCGCCGTGATGTCCGTCAAGGACGTGAGCACCGCTGCCGGCTCCCGATCACCGGGCACGCAGATCGGCTCCGCGTTGGCAATTGCCCAGACGGCGTTGTGCCCCGCGCGCTGAATGCCAAGAGTCATCCCACGCTGGGAAACGCCGGTTTGCAGCGCCCGCCGCATCGGTGTGTCCTCGTACGACAGGAGCGTACCGTTCTCCCGAAGCAACTGGATGTCCGCCATGGCGGGAAGCGTCTGCCCGATCAACTCGGCCGTGTCGAAACCGAACATGCGCGCCGCTTCGCCGTTGCAGGAAAGCACCGTGCCCCCCCGCTCCAGCAGCACGATTCCTTCCCCCAGGGCCTGGATCATGCCGCGGAATCGGCTTTCGTTTTCCCGCACGGCAAACTCGGCCCGGGCCAGTTCGGTGATGTCTACCAGTGTGATGACAATGCCTTCGGTCGACTTGTCGTGGGTCACATAGGGCAACACGCGCCGCAGGAACGTTCGTCCATCGGTCAGCGACAACTTCACTTCTGCCGACGGGCGGCCCGCCATGACGCTGGGCAGGACGGCAAACACGTCATCCCCCACGACGCGCGACGTGATGTGGCGGATATCGCGCCCCACGTCCTGCGGCAAGAGATTGAACAGTTCGGCCGCTTTGGGCGTGAACAGTCGAATTCGGTACTGTTCGTCGAGGAAGATGGTCCCGATGTCGGTGGAGCGCATCAGGTTGCCCCAGTCCGCCGTCAGTTCATTGAGTTCCTTGATCTTGCGCTCGTGTTCGCTGTTGACGCTGTACAGCTCCTCATTGACCGAGTGGAGTTCCTCGTTGGTACTTTGCAGTTCCTCGTTGGAGGCGAGCAATTCTTCGTTGCTGGCCTGAAGTTCTTCACCACTCGTTTCCAGCTCTTCGATGGTGGACTGCAGCGCTTCCCGGGTATGTTGAAGCTCCTGCTCCAGGCTGATGATGCGTTGGCGCGCCTCGGCACCGACTTCGAAACTTGCCGGGGCACTGGGCTGGGGTTCGGCGGGAGGGGTGGTCTCCTCGAACAGCAGCATCGTGAAGCCCGCGCCGGTGACCTTATCGACGATCGGATCCGCCACCACGTTCAGCACTGCCTTACCCAGAGAATCCTCGTGCCTTACGCCCTTCAGCATCGCGCGCTGGCCCTTTTTGGCCGCGTTCTGAATGGCGGAGGAGAGGGCAATCCGCAAGTCGCCCTGGGTCAAGCTGACCACGTCACTGCTCATCCGGCCCACGGCGGGCTGGAGGAAACGGGAAGCCGCGCCGAACACGTGCAGCACTTCCCGCCGCTCGTTCACCAGCACCCCGGTGGGCATGTAATGGTTGAGCAGGGCCTCATAAATCCGCGGCAGCCTCAGCCCGGTGGGCGCCAGCAATGGTGTAGCCCCGTTCGCCGGTGGCGGCACTAGGTTCAATCGCATGTCTATCGGGAGACGGGTGTCCCTCGTCTTGCGGAAAATTTTCCACTGGCGATCGATAGTGTCGAATTCGGCAGCCAGTTCGCCGGCACCTTCGCTCGGCCCAAGGAACAGTGCACCGCGCGGTTTGAGGGCAAAATGGAATGAGGCAAGAACCCGGTTCTGCGTGTTGGGTTCCAGGTAAATCAGCAGGTTGCGGCAACTGACGAGGTCGACCTTCGTAAAAGGCGGATCCTTGATCAGATTGTGCGGGGAGAAGATCAACTGTTTGCGCAGACGGGCCGTGACCTTGTAGCGACCGTCGGATTCTTTGATGAAGAAGTTCTCCCGCCGCGCGGGAGAAATCACGCTGATGCTCTCCTCCGTATAGACCCCCTCCGCCGCACGCTGCAGGGAGTCGCGATGCATGTCGGAAGCGAAAATCTTGATGTTCGGCTCCCGGTTGCGCGTGTCGAAGGCTTCGAGGAAGAGGATCGCCAGTGAATAAGGCTCCTCCCCTGTGGCGCATCCGGGCACCCAGATACGGATCTCCTCCTGGGGAGGTACGGCATCCAGCAGGCCAGGAATGACTTCCCGCTCGATCGTCTCGAACGCCTCGGGGTCGCGAAAAAACCGCGTCACACCGATCAGCAAGTCTTTGTAAAGCTTGTCCAGTTCGGCGCGGTCCCGTAGAACCAGATCCAGATAATCCTTGAAAATCCCCGATGCCCCCAAAGAGGCGCGGCGATCCATTCGCCGGGTAATGGTGGCGGACTTGTAGTAGGTGAAATCGAGGTTGTAGATCTCCCGCAGCTTCTCGAAAACGGCTGCGACGCCGGTCAACTCGTCGGAAGAGGCTCGCGTAGGACGCAGTGCGGAAAGCGTGTGCGACGGATCGCGCACGTATTCGAGGAGGGGAGCGGGCATGTCCTCGGGGGCGAGGACGGCATCCACGCAACCGGTTGCGATCGCGCTCTTCGGCATACCGTCGAACTTCGCCGTCTCTTCGCTCTGGGCAAGGACCAGCCCACCGACGTCGTGCACGTCCTGGATGCCAATGCTGCCGTCCGTCCCGGTACCCGAAAGGACGATGGCGATGGACCTGTCCCCCTGCTCCCTCGCCAGAGATCGGAAGAACGTGTTGATAGGTAGGCTGAGCTGGGGACCGGTCGGCTTGTCGTAGGTGACCAGTTGCCCGCCCTGCAGCACCATTTCCTTGCGCGGAGGGAGGATGTAGACGGTGTTGGGGCGGACGTCCACAGGCTCAAGAACCCGCACGATTGCCATGGGCGTCACGCGGCCGAGCAGTTCGTCCATCAAGCTGCGGAAATCCGGCGACAAGTGCTGGATGACGACGAAGGCCATGCCGCAATCGGCAGGGACGGCGCGGAAGAAGCGCTCCAGGGCTTCCAACCCTCCTGCCGATGCCCCAACCCCGACTACATAGGGCTTTTCATTGACGTCTGGCGTCTCCGCATGGCCGGTTCCACGGGCTGTCTCCGACGTGGTCACGTCTGGCACAAAATCGTTCGGCTCCCCCAACTGCTGCCCCCCTTGCGTTTGAACCTTCGTGTTTTCCTGCGTGTCCATGCCGCCGAATATCAACGAAAAAGGGCCTCGGCGCAAATGACCCAAACGCAATCACACCGCGCGCAACGTCAGGGTTGCAGGCAGACGCGCGGCGCGTGCGGTTGGCCCTTGCCGATAC
>JBAWHH010000654.1:0-2480 GCA_049593715.1 Rhodocyclaceae bacterium | reverse complement strand
GTCTGGCGGCGTTGCTCGTCGTAGCAGGGGCCGATCCTGCGTCCTCCTCGCGCCTTGCCAGCCAGCCTGCAAACCGCACACTCAGGCGCGTCCAACTGAGGTTTCTAGGATCATCAGATTTCCTTTGCCAGCAGGCGGTTCAGCGCGATCCAGGCTTGGCCGAGGCTGAGGCCGCCGTCATTGGGCGGGGCGAGCCGCGCCTCGAACACTTCCAGGCCCCGGGCTTCCAGTCTAGTCCGCAGTTCGCGGCTGAGGATGTGGTTGAGAAAACAGCCGCCGCCCAGGGCAACGCGGCGCAGGCCGGTGCGGGCGGCGGCCCATTCCACCCAGTCGGACAGGCCGAGCGCCAGCGTGCCGTGGAAGAGGGAGGCGGCAAAGCCTGGGCTTTCCCCGCCCTCCGCCAGCCGCGCCAGCAGCGGCAGCAGATGCAGTTGGCCGTTGTCGCCGATGATGTAGCCGTCCGCCAGCGGCGGCACCGTCCCGTGGGCTTCGGCGAGCCCTTCGTAGAGCATCGCCGCCTGGCCTTCGTAGGCGGCGAAATCCTTGATGCCCGCAAACCCGACGGCAGCGTCGAACCAGCGGCCGCAACTGGTGGTGAGCGGGGCGTGGACGCCGCTCGCCAGCATCATGCGCATGGCCTTGGCGGCAGGATGGGGGAAACGGTGCTTGATCTCTTCCCCGCGGCCCAGCGCGTGCATCACCGATGCCGCCATGCGCCAGGGCTCCCGCGCCGCCTTGTCGCCGCCCGGCAGCATCAGCGGGCGGAAAAAGCCCAGCCGTTCGAAGGCCCGCGCCGACACCCGCAGCAGTTCGCCGCCCCAACTATTGCCATCGTCGCCCAGGCCCACGCCGTCCAGCGCCAGGCCAAGCACCTCACCCTCCAGCCGGTGTTCCGCCATCACGGCGGCGATGTGGGCGTGGTGGTGCTGCACCGCCACCAGCGGCAGGCCGCGGGCCTGGGCAAAATCGGCAGCGAAGCGGGAACTGTGGAAATCGGGGTGCAGGTCGTGGACGACGACGGCCGGGGCCACGTCCAGCAAGCCCATGAGATGGCCGACCGTCTCTTCCAGCGCGGCGCAGGTGGCGGCGTTGTCCAGGTCGCCGATGTGGGGCGAGAGGAAAGCCTGATCGCCCCGGGTGAAGCAGACCGTGTTCTTCAAGAATGCACCGCAAGCGAGCACGGACGGGCCGCCCGTCGCCAGCGAAATGGGCGACGGCGTATAACCCCGGGCGCGGCGGAAAAACTGGAAACGCGGCATGGCCTGCGGCTCCCCTGCCCCGCCTGGCTGCTTGCCCGCCACCGCCCGCAGCACCGAATCGTCGCAGCGGCTGACGATGGCGCGGTCGTGCAAAACGAAGGTCTCGGCGATGCCCGAGAGGCGCCGCAGCGCTTCGTCGTTGTCGATCACCAGCGGCTCGCCGCCGGGGTTGGCGCTGGTCATCACCAGCGCCAGCGGCTGGGCTTGGTCGAGCCAATCCAGGCCCGCTGGCCGCCCCGCTGCTTCGTGGAACAGCAGCGTTTGCAGCGGCGTGTACGGCAGCATCGCCCCTAGCCAGGCCAGCCCCGGCGCGATACCGGGCAGCGCGGCATCGCCGTCGGCCCGCTTGCGCAGCAGCACGACGGGCCGCTCGGGCGACTCCAGCAGGCGGCGGGAATGCGTTTCCACTTCGGCAAATTCGCCCGCAGAGGCGGCATTCGCGACCATCACGGCGAAGGGCTTATCTTCCCGGTTCTTGCGCTCCCGCAGCCGCGCCACGGCCTCCGGATTGCGGGCGTCGCAGGCAAGATGGAACCCGCCCAGCCCTTTGATGGCGAGGATCTCGCCCCGCAGCAGACGGGCGACCGTTTCGGCCACCACGTCCGCGCAGTCCATCTCCGCACCTTCACCGTCGCACAGCCAGAGCCGCGGGCCGCAGGCGGGGCAGGCGTTGGGCTCGGCGTGGAAACGCCGGCTCGCCGGGTGTTCGTATTCCGCCTGGCAGGCGGCGCATTGGGTGAACTCCGCCATGCTGGTGCGGGCGCGGTCGTAGGGCAAGCTGCGGATCAGGGTGTAGCGCGGTCCACACTGGGTGCAGTTGATGAAGGGGTACCGATAGCGCCGGTCGTCGGGGTCAAACAGCTCGCCCAGGCAATCCGGGCACGTCCCCGTATCCGGCACGGCCTCCGCCCCCATTTCGCCGCCGCCGCTGGCGAGGATGTGGAATTCGGTACCCAAAAACGCCATTCCGCTGGTCACCGGCTCGATCACGGTCACATTCGCCAGGGGTGGCGCTTCCGCCGGCAGTCGCGCTTCGAATCGGGCAACTGCCTCCGCCGGGCCGGCCACGTCGATTTCTACCCCCTGGGCGTCGTTGCGCACCCAGCCGGCGAGGCCGAGTTCCGTCGCCAGGCGATAGACGTAAGGCCGGAAGCCCACGCCCTGCACCTGGCCGCGCACCCGCAGCCGGCGGTGGATCACGCCGAGTGGATCCAGGCGATT
>JBAWHH010000653.1:0-13076 GCA_049593715.1 Rhodocyclaceae bacterium | reverse complement strand
CTGTTCGTCGAGCACGGTTACGGCGGCACCTCGATGCGCGACATTGCCGCCCGCACCGGCCTCCTGCCGGGATCGGTTTACCACCACTACGCGGCGAAGGAGGATCTGTTCCTCGCCGTGCATCGGGAAGGCTTCCGCCGCTTGATCGCCCGTGTGGAGCGGGCGACAAGCGCGCCGGACGATCCTTGGCAGCGCCTGGAACGCGCCTGCGCCGAGCACATTGTCGCCATGGTGGAAGGGGACGCGATCTCGCGCATCGCCGCCACCGGCCTGTTCGCCATCCACGAGCAGGCCTTGCAGCGCCACATGCAGGCCGACCACGACCGCTATGAAGCGATTTTTCGCGCGCTGGTGGCCGCGCTGGATCTATCCCCTGCGGTGGACCGCTCCCTGTTCCGGTTGACCCTTTTGGGCGCCCTCAACTGGACCCTTGTCTGGTTCCGGCCGGGTCTAAAGACCCCGGCTGAGATCGCGCGGCAGGTGGTCGCCCTCTTGCGCAACCCCTCCACATCCCCTTCTATGGACCCATCCCCATGACCGAAACCGGCCCGTTTTGCCGCGACAAACTGATCCGCTTCCACCACTGCGACCCGGCTGGGATCGTGTTTTATCCGCAGTACTTCATCCTCTTCAACGAACTGGTGGAGGACTGGTTCCGCGATGCGCTGGGGATGGATTTTGCCCAACTGCACATGGAACACCGGCTCGGCGTGCCGATGGCGAAGCTGGAGTGTGAATTCCTGTCGCCGAGCAAAATCGGCGAGATCCTGCACCTGAGACTGACCGTGCAGCGCATCGGCGGAACATCCATCGCCGTGCTGGTGGAGGGCGGCGCCGAGGGCGCCGTGCGTATCAGAGCCAACCTGGTGCTGGTCCTCGCATCCCTCGATACGATCAAATCGGTGCCGATTCCGCCTTGGCTGCGGGAGCGCCTTGAACGTTTCTTGGCCGCCTAGCGCCGGCCGCCCATGGCGGCTGCGTGGCGCCGCAGCGCTCAAGCGCAATGAATAATGCTGCGCCGCAATTGCCCTTGATTTTTCCGTCCGGCCGTCGATAGCACTTGACGCAAATCCCACCGATCGGAGTCCCGGCATGAAAATTGGCGTTCGAACCCTGACCTATATCGCATTGGCCCTGTTCGCCAGTCTCGTCCGTGCAGGGGAAATCGTGGTGTCCGAAGTTTCCACCTTTTCCGGATCCCAGGCAGTCACGGGCAAAGCGATGCACGCTGGAGCCAAGCTCTACCTGGACCACGTTAACGCCAGCGGTGGCGTGAAAGGACAACGCATCAAGCTGGTGACCCGCGACGACGCCGGCAAGCCGGAGGAGACCGTGGGACAGGTCCGCGCATCCATCGCAGAGGACAAGCCGGTGGCTTTCCTGCTCACCGTCGGTACCGCCAACCTGCAGGCTCTGGCCAAGGACGGGGCGCTGGCCAAGGACCGTATCGCGATGTTCGGCCCGGTGTCCGGCGCCACGTCGATCGCGCAGGTGCCGGAGTTCATGACGACCAAGGCCAGCTACCAGGACGAAACGGCCCGCCTGCTCAAGCAGTTGTCCGGCCAGGGAATCAAGCGGGTCGGCGTCGTGTTCCAGGATGACGGTTATGGCCGGGACGTCCTCGCCGGCGTGGAAGCTGCGGCAGCAGCCAACGGCATCGAGGTAGCGGTCAAGGCGCCCTACGAACGCAACACGGTGAAAGTGGAAGCCGCCGTGAGCGCCATGCTCAAAGCGTCGCCCCAGGTCATCATCCTCGGCGCCGTCAGCGCACCCGGTTCGGAGTTTTACAAACAGTTCAAGGCCCAGGGTGGGAGCAGCAGCATTTACGGCGTGTCCGTCGTAGATATCCAGGCGCTGATGACCCGCATCGGCAAAGATCAGGCGCGGGGGTTTGCTTTCTCGCAGGTGATGCCCAGCAAACGCGACCTAGCCATCGTGCGCGAGTACGAGGGAATGAAAGCGAAGGCGGGGCCGATCGAAGGCATGTCTGCGCGATCCATGGAGGGTTTTGTTGCCGCCAAGCTGCTGGTGCAAGCCCTGCGCCAGGCCGATCGCATCACGCCGGAATCGGTGACCAACACGGTGCGCCAGATGCGGCGCGTGGATCTTGGCGACTACGTGCTCGACTTCACCAAGCCCGGGCGGGCGGCATCCAGTTTCGTGGACTTCGCGATCATCGGCGAAGGCGGCCGCATCGTGCAGTAATCCAGCGCCGGCGGCCCATCGCCGACGCTACGCCGCACCAATGAAAGGCGCCTGCGATGAGGCTGCGGCGCCGCTCTCGGATAAACTTGTGTTCCTCCCCCATCCGAGACAACGATCCCCATGGACGACGCTGCGGCTCAGGCCGTTCATCTGAAGGACTACACCCCGCCCCCATTTGCCATCGACACGGTGGACCTCGACATCGAGGTACGGGATGACCACGCCAGGGTGCGGTCCCGGCTGGTGCTGCAGCGCAACCCGGCCGGCGATCGGTCGGCAAACTTACGCCTTGATGGCGAGCAACTGGAGCTGGAGAGCGTCGCTCTCGATGGCCGGGTCCTGGCGGCAGATGAGTTCCGCCACGACGCAAATCACCTGGCGCTGCCCGGCGTGCCGGATCAATTCGAACTGGAGATCGTCAATCTCATCCGCCCCTTCTCCAATACGAAGTTGATGGGGCTATACGCCTCAGCGACGGGACTGTTCACCCAGTGCGAACCGGAGGGCATGCGCCGCATCACCTACTTCCTGGACCGGCCCGATGTGATGGCGCGATACACGACGACGATTCGCGCCGACAAGGCACGCTACCCGGTGCTCCTGTCCAACGGCAATCTGATTGACAGCGGAGATCTTGGCGATGGCCGCCACTGGGCCCGCTGGCAGGATCCATTCCCCAAGCCCTCATACCTTTTCGCCATGGTGGCGGCAAAGCTGGACAAGCTGGAAGACCGCTTCACCACGCGGTCCGGACGGCAAGTACAACTGGCCGTCTATGTGGAACCGGGCAAACTCGACCAGTGCGGTTTTGCCATGGAAGCGCTCAAGCGCGCCATGCGCTGGGACGAGCAGGCGTTCGGCCTGGAGGTCGACCTGGACCGTTACATGATCGTCGCCGTGGGCGACTTCAGCGCGGGCGCCATGGAAAACAAGGGCCTCAACATCTTCAACACGCGTTACGTCTTGGCGCGGCCGGATACTGCCACCGACAGCGATTTCGAAGGCATCGACCGCGTCGTCGCCCACGAGTATTTCCATAACTGGACCGGCAACCGCGTCACCTGCCGCGACTGGTTCCAGTTGTCGCTGAAGGAAGGGCTGACGGTGTTCCGCGACCAGGAGTTCGGCGCCGACACCTACTCGCGGCCGGTGGTGCGTATCCAGGACGCCCGCGATCTGCGGCGGCGCCAGTTCGCCGAGGATGCCGGCCCCATGGCCCATCCGGTCCGACCAGACTCGTACCTTGAGATCAGCAACTTCTACACCTCCACCGTGTATGAAAAAGGTGCCGAAGTGGTGCGCATGATCCACACGCTGATCGGGGCCGACGCGTTCCGGCGCGGCATGGGCCTCTATTTCCAGCGCCACGACGGGCAGGCGGTGACCACCGAGGATTTCGTCAAAGCCATGGAGGATGCCGGCGGTGCGGATCTGGCCCAATTCCGCCTCTGGTATGAACAGGCGGGAACCCCCGTGCTGCACGTCCGCGGCGATTTCGACGCGGCGTCGGCCCGCTATACCCTGTCCGTCCGCCAGTCCTGCCCGCCGACCCCCGGCCAACCGGACAAACGGCCGTTCCATATTCCGCTGGCTGTCGGACTGGTCGGCGCCGACGGCCGCGATCAGCCGCTGCAACTTGAGGGCGAAAACGCGCCGGCCGGTACGACCCGGGTGTTGTCGATCCGGGCCCCGGAGGAGTCTTTCACCTTCGTCGGCATCGCGGCGGGAACGGTGCCATCCCTGCTGCGGGGGTTTTCCGCGCCCGTGCGGGTGGATTTTCCCTACACGGAAGCGGACCTCACCCACCTCATGGCCTGGGACGCCGACTCTTTTGCGCGTTGGGAAGCGGGGCAACAACTCGCTACCGACACGATCCTGCGGGGGGCTGACGCGCTGAAGGCGGGTCGCCCGGTGGAAATACCGCCCGGATTGATCCGCGCTTTCGCCCGCCTGCTTGCGGATGCGCCGCGGGATCCGGCCTTTGCCGCGGAAGCGCTCTGCCTACCAGATGAGATCACGCTGGCCGAGCGCATGGAAATCGTGGACCCGGACGCCCTCCACCAAGCCTGGCACGCGGTCGCGGGGGCCGTTGCGCGGGAGCTGCGCAGCGAACTCCTTGTTACCTATGCCGCCCAGGCGGTGCGCGGTGCTTACAGTCCCGACGCGGTCTCCGCGGGGAAGCGGGCGCTGCGCAATCAGTGTCTGGAATACCTGATGGAACTGGACGAAGCGGAGATCCGCGCGCTCTGCGTGGCGCAGTTCGAGGACGCCGACAACATGACCGACGCCCTGGCCGCGTTGAGCCTGCTGGCGGACTGCCACTGCCCGGAGCGGACCACCGCGCTGGCGAGTTTCTACGACCGGTGGCGCGACGAACCGCTGGTGGTGGACAAATGGTTTGCTGTCCAGGCCGCTTCCCGCCTGCCGGACACCCTCGACAGCGTGCGCCGGCTGACGGCCCACCCGGCTTTCGAGGTTGCCAATCCGAACAAGGTTTATGCCCTGATCCGCACGTTCTGCAGTGCCAACCATGTACGTTTCCATGCCGCGGACGGTGCCGGCTACCGCTTTGCCGTGGAACAGATCCTGGCGCTGGACAAGGTCAATCCCGGCGTGGCGGCACGCATTGCCCGTAGTTTCGACCGCTGGCAAAAATTCGATGCCGGGCGCCAGGCCCACGCCCGGGCGGCGCTGGAACGTATCCTGGCCTCGCCGGAACTGTCCAAAGACGTGTCGGAAATCGTCCGCCGGGCTTTGGCCTGAATGCCTTACACGGTTCGAGCCGCCGAGGGCTGGCCGGCGCCCGCCACGATCGCGAGCCCAAAGCCCTCGCTTCCGCTGCTTTGCCATCCTGGGGCAGCCAACGCGGCCGTCGGCAGCGTTCTGGCATCGGCGTCTCTGTCTGCAGGGGGCGAAGTCGTCTTCAGCTTCACCCTCGAAGGAGATCTTTCCGCCGTGCGCATCCCCGCACCGGCGCAGGCTGGCAGAGCCGATGGGCTGTGGCAACACACGTGTTTCGAGGCTTTCGTCGCTGCCGCGAACACGCCAGCCTACGTCGAGTTGAACTTTTCGCCCTCCGGCCAGTGGGCAGCCTATGCCTTTGAGGACTACCGGACAGGAATGGCGCCAATGGAAATGGCCGCGCCAAGAACCACGGTTCGACGCAGCCCGGACAGACTCCAACTCGATGCAATCCTCGACGTTGATGTCCTGCCGGGGCTGGCCCGCGGCGGCCCATGGCGTATTGGCCTAAGCGCGGTGATCGAAGGGGATGATGGCGGGCTCACCTACTGGGCCCTGCACCATGGCCCCGGCATTCCCGATTTTCACGCCAGGGAAGGGTTCGTCTTGCCCCTTGCAGGAGTAGTGAGCCGATGAAATTCGGTATCGACGTATTGCTGGAGAGCCCGGCGCTGCGCCGGCGGCTGACCGGGCGCCGGGTGGCCTTGCTTGCCCATCCGGCGTCCGTAACCGGGAACTTCGAGCATTCCCTCGACGCCCTCGCCCGCGCGGACGAGATCGATTTGGCCGCCGCATTCGGGCCCCAGCACGGGCTGCGCGGCGACAAGCAGGACAACATGATCGAATCGCCGGACTTCCGCGATCCGCAGCATGGCATTCCCGTTTTCAGCCTCTACGGCGAGGTGCGCCGGCCGACGTCCGCCATGATGGACAGCTTCGATGTGCTGCTGGTGGATCTGCAGGATCTGGGGTGCCGCATCTACACCTTCATCACCACGCTGCGCTACGTGCTGGAAGCCGCCGCGCGATACGGCAAAGCGGTTTGGGTGCTGGACCGCCCAAATCCGGCGGGCCGCCCGGTGGAAGGGCTAAGTCTGCGGCCCGGTTGGGAGAGTTTTGTCGGCGCCGGGCCAATGCCGATGCGCCATGGCCTGACGATGGGTGAACTCGCCCGCTGGTTCGTGGCCACCCTGCGGCTGGACCTGGAACTGGAAGTGGTGGCAATGCAGGGCTGGCAGCCGGAAACCGGCCCGGGATTCGGCTGGCCCCTGGGCGAGCGGCCGTGGGTGAATCCGAGCCCCAACGCCCCCAATCTGTGGATGGCGCGATGCTACGCCGGGACGGTCATGCTGGAAGGAACCACGCTCTCAGAAGGGCGCGGCACGACCCGCCCGCTGGAGCTGTTCGGCGCCCCCGATATCGAAGCCAGTGCCATGCTGAAGGAAATGGCATCCGTCGCGCCGCACTGGATGGAGGGCTGCCGGCTGCGCTGCTGCTGGTTCGAACCGGTGTTCCACAAGCACGCGGGGCAGCTATGCGCCGGCGTGCAGATCCATGTCGATGACGGCGCCTATCATCACCAGGCGTTCCGGCCCTGGCGCCTGATGGCCCTGGCGTTCAAGGCGGTGCGGCAGTTGCGTCCGGACTACCCGCTGTGGCGCGATTTCCCTTACGAGTATGAGCACGACCGCCTCGCCATCGACCTCATCAACGGGAGCGAACTGCTCCGGTCCTGGGTGGACGATCGGCAAGCCGTTGCGGCGGACCTCGACGCCCTCGCGTCAGCCGACGAAACGGATTGGGACGCGGAGCGCCGCGAGTTCCTGCTCTACCGTTGACGGCGGCCGTTCCCTCGGGCCGGGAACCCGACGGGACATCACGATTCGCCCAGAGTGGTGCCAACGTGGCGAGCGCTCTCCACCCACGGGTGATCGGGAGGTACGGTCTTGGTTTTGCCGGCGATCTCCTCCAGTTCCACCGCCCGGGTCTGGTCGCCTCGCGCCGCCACCATGACCCCATAGTGGCCTTTGTGGATCAGTTCGGCACAGGCGGTCCCTAAGCGCGTGGCGAGCAGGCGGTCGGCAGCCGACGGGATACCGCCCCGCTGCAGGTGGCCGAGGATGGTGACCCGGGACTCCAGACCGGTGAGGGATTCCAGGCTGGTGGCCAATTCCAGCGTTTTGGCGGAATAGTCCAGAGAGGGTCCGACACTCCTGGTCGCCGCCTTCTTCACACCCGACTTCTTGCCATTGCCGTCTTTCTTTTTCGCCGCGTTGGCGGCGGCGTATTCCTGGCGCGACATGGCGCCTTCCGCGACGGCAACGATGCTGAAGCGCTTGCCGCCCCGGCTGCGCGCCCGAATCGCTTCCGCGATGCGCTCGACGTCGTAGGGGATTTCCGGGATCAGGATCACGTCCGCCCCGCCCGCAATGCCCGCCCCCAGGGCCAGCCAGCCGGCGCTGTGGCCCATGATCTCCACCACGATGATGCGGTGGTGGCTATGGGCCGTGCTGTGCAGGCGGTCGATGGCGTCGGTGGCGATGCCCAGCGCCGTATCGAAGCCGAAGCTGACGTCGGTCAGCGGCACGTCGTTGTCGATGGTCTTGGGCAGCGTGATGATGTTCAGGCCCTTCTGCTTGAGCCGCAGCGCATTCTTTTGCGTGCCGCCACCGCCCAGGCAGACCAGGGCATCGAGGTGGTTGTCGTGGTAGTTGGCGACGATCACGTCGGTCATGTCCAGCACTTGGCCGCCCACGGCCATGCGGTGGGGCTTGTCGCGGCTGGTGCCGAGGATCGTGCCGCCGGAGGTGAGAATCCCCGACAGCTCGGCGCTGGTCAGGGGCGTGGTGCGGTTTTCCATCAGGCCGCGGAAGCCGTCGCGAAAACCAATGGTCTGCATTCCGTAGGACTGGGCAGCCTTGCCGACGCCGCGGATGGCGGCGTTCAGGCCGGGGCTGTCACCCCCAGAAGTGAGGATTCCGATGTATTTGGTCATGATTTGGGATTCCCGGCCGCGCTACAACCGATTCTGGCGGCGACTTGCCGCCTCGAAGGGAAATTATGCGCCCAACGGCCGCGAGTGTTGATCGTGGATATCGAAAAGGAATAGGCCTGCCGGCGAGTTCCCGACCGGGTGCGTGATTTGGATCACGGGGAGGGCCATCTCCTCGGACGGCGTGAAATACCCCCGCGACGGAGCTTGGCCCGCTTCCCACAATCGCAATCGGCTGTACGCGACGCGCAACATTTCGCGCAGCGCATTAGCAATGGAAGCGGGAAACAATCGGGTGAGGGGGGAAGTGAAAAGCCAGATCGACTGGCTCCCCGACCAGGGCTCGAACCTGGGACCTGCGGATTAACAGTCCGTCGCTCTACCGACTGAGCTATCGGGGATTTGCCGAGCCGCGAATCGTACTTAGATCGCTGTATTGCGTCAAGCGCGCCGGCCCCCGGAACCGCCAGTTCTCAGCGCGAAACCACCAGGAAAATGCTCAAGATCATGGATCAAATACTTGTCTTTTGCCGTACCGCTGCAGGGGAAGACGCAGTACGCCAACCCACGCGTCTGGTGCAACGCAATCTCCGCAGTGCACTCCTGCTGGTCAATGGTGTTCGCAACACCGAAGAGATTCTGAGCCACTTTGTCGACAAGACGATTGGCTCAGCAGCCCTGGCTGATCTTCAGCGTGCGCGCTTGATCGAGGTACTGCCCAAGCGAGCCGAGCGTGGGGAGCGGGCAAAGCCGGTGGATGCCCGGCCCGGCGCCACTCCAGGGACGGTAAGACTGCCGGAGCAGGTAGTGGAAAGCCACTCGGAGGCTGCTGGCGCCATCATCGAAACCATCACCCTCAAAGACCCCGAAGACTATGGTCAGCCTTTCACCACACCCAGACAGGAAATGCGCCTCAGGCCGGAGTGTGCCCCGACGCGCCCGCAGGCCGTGACAACAGAGACCAGCACACTTCCCCCCAAGGGGGAAAAGACGGCAACGCAGAATCTGAACACAAATCCACCCGGCCGACGGCCAGGACGTGGAGAACCGCGGGAAACCAATCGATTCCTCAAACTCATTGCAGGGCTCATCGGGCTTCTGGTCCTGTGCGCCGGCGTTACTACCCTAGGCCCTTACGACCGCCATCGTACTGAAATGCAGCAACGACCGGCCGTTGCGCTGGGCGAGCCGGTCGCCATCGGCGTGATCGCCTGAGGGTGGTCGCCGGCACCGACCATCAGCATCGAACAGGTGTCCATAGGCGCCGGATGGATACCGGCGTCCCTGCCCCCAGGTCGATCTGGCCGATCTTGAAGTCGCGGGGCTGCTGAAACAGCAATCCCTCGAATTCCCCAAAACAGCCCCGTCCCGCCCAAACCTTCGCCTTCCGCCACTCGCGATAGAGCAATCGCGGAAACGCGGCGTACGGTTCGGTTGACCACGGACATGTCCGTCACATCCGAGCCGTTCAACGCCACCGCATCGCCCCTCCGAAGCAGTCCGCTGGCAAAGCGGATCTAAGGCAGCCCCATTTTCTGAAGCACCGGGCGGCCTTTCGGTTGCTTGGCTGCGGGTTACAATCTGCGCCCATCCGTCCGCGGCCGGTTTCAGCGTCACCGAATCGCCGGCCCGCGCCCTGCCCGCTGCGCCTACCCAAGGGGATCTCCATGATCATCTACAACCTGTTTCCCCTGCTGGCGGGAACGATGCCCAACTGGGAAGGCCATTTCCGCCGCGCCGCGGACATGGGCTTCGACTGGATTTTCGTCAATCCCATCCAGAAGTCCGGCTACTCCGGCAGCCTGTACTCGATCGTCGACTACTTTCAGATCGATCCACGGCTGGTGGATGGCAGTTGCGGCGTCCCGGCCGAGGAGCAGGCAAAACAGGCCTGCCGGCAGGCGCGCGATCTGGGCCTGAAAGTGATGGTGGACCTCGTCATCAGCCACTGCGCCATGGATTCGGCGCTCACGCGCGAACACCGGGAGTGGTTCCTGCACGACAGCCATGGCCGGCTTGCCCACCCTTTCTGCCTGGAGAAAGGCAAAAAAGTTTTCTGGGGCGACCTCGTCCGCTTCGATCACGAGGGTACGTCCGACCCTGAAGGCCTATACCGCTACATTCTTGGAGTTGTCGAGTTTCTGATCGGCCTCGGCTTCTCGGGCTTCCGATGCGATGCGGCTTACCAGTTGCCAGCGCGGCTATGGGAAAGATTGATTGCTGAGACAAAGGGCCGCCACCCGGCAACCGTCTTCGCCGCCGAAACCCTGGGCTGTACTCCCGAACAAGCCGCCCAGACGGCAGCAACCGGCTTTGACTACATATTTAACAGTGCGAAATGGTGGGATTTCGAAAGCCCGTGGCTGCTGGACCAGTATGAGTTGTTGCGCCACGCGGCGCCCTCCATCGGTTTTCCCGAGAGCCACGACACCCCGCGACTGTTCCAGGAGGTGGACGGCAACGTGAATGCCGTCAAGCAACGCTTTCTATTTACCTCCTTGTTTTCCGCGGGCTCGATGATTCCCATGGGTTTCGAGTTCGGGTTTCGCAAGCACCTGCACGTCGTCGAAAGCCAGCCGGGAGACTGGGAGCAGCCTCACGTCGATCTGCGGGACTTCATCCGCAAGGTGAACGCCGTCAAGCGTGGGCACCGCGTTTTCCAGGAGGAATGTCCCACGCGAATGTTGGCCTGCAGCAACCCGAAGATCCTGCTTCTCGCCAAAACCATGGCGGACGGAAGCGAGGAAGCCCTGTTGATCCTGAACAAGGACACCCGCCACGGGCAAGGTTTTCGCCACGACAACCTCTCCGACTTGGTTGGCGCGGGAGTACAACTCCACGACGTATCGCCCGAGCACAGTATCGGAGCCATCGCACCCGGGCCGTTCGCGTTCGAGCTTGGCGCGGGACAAGGTTTGGTCCTCGTCGGCACGCCCGGCCCGCGAGGCTAGACAGCCCAGCCCCGCGGTATCCGGTTGGGAATCACCGCAGCCTGCTCACCCATCCGCCGGGAAACACCAATCTTCGCATGGTGCCAATCGCGTCAAAAGCGCCCAATAAGGACGAGAATGGCAGCGATTCGAACCCCTTTTTGCCGGCAATCGACAGGATCGGGCGGATTTCACCCTTCCGGAAACCGCCAAAACCAGTGGCAGGGCAACAACAGGGCGCTGCGCCTGCCACAGTGCCGCAATTGAACTATCGCAGCCCATGGGCTAGCATAGTTCTCCTCCCACATTTCAACCGCTAAGGAAAACTCAAAATGAGCGAACAAAATGCCTCACAAGTGCCTGAAACTCGGGAGCCACCGTCTGCAGGTGCCGGTGCCAGCGGTCCGACCTTCGAAACCGCACAGGGGATTAGTTGGCTTCAGGAGGGCCTTCAGCTCGTCCTCAAGAACCCTGTGATCTGGCTCGCCATTTCCGCAAACGTGGTCATCGTCTTCTTCGTCCTGGGATTCATTCCCTGGATCGGCCATCTGGCAGCAAATATTCTGGCGCCCACCTTCGCTGCGGGCGCGTTCATCGGCTGCCGCGCCCTTACGCGCGGAGAAGACATCAAAATCGAGCACCTTTTTGCCGGGTTCCAGGACAAGACGCCGGACCTGCTCAAACTCGGTCTAGTGACCGTCGTCGGCGGTTTGCTGATCAATCTCTCCGCTGGCCCGAGCGTTTTCCACACGTTCTTCGTCCTGGTGTTTGCCGCAGCGGTCGCGGGCGTGGTGTGGGCCGCCCCCGCCCTGGTGATGTTCCGCAGCCAAGACCCGGTGGATGCGGTGAAAGCTTCCATCAACGCCTGCGACAAGAACCGCGTACCGTTCGCTGTGTATGGCGGTTTGCTGGTGGCGGTCCTGCTGATTGCCGGCCTCATTCCGTTCGGCCTCGGCTATATCGTTGTTCTGCCGGTTGTGATTGCTTCGTTCTACGCAGCCTACGAAGACGTTTTCGAGACGGCCTGAACTGTAAGACTTGGTCCTCCGGGTGCTGGCCCCTCGAAAACCGGCACCCTGAGGATAGGCCACCGTCGGTGGCAGCCCGGCCCGCCTTTCCCTTTCGGGCTTTTTCCCCGCAGTACCGCTGATTGACGCCCCAAGTCAGGCGGGCAGTTCGGTCAACGACCGCTCCAGCGCCTGTTTCACTGCCGCCCATTCTCCGGCGAGCGAAGAGACGATTTCGTCGGAACGGGAAAGATCGTTGGCTCGCGCATCAGCCTCCAGCGTTTTGCATAGCTTCGCCAGGCGCAGCGCCCCCATATTCGCACTGGCCGATTTCAGGGCATGGGCCGATGTCGCCAATACTTTCGCGTCGCGGCTCTGCCAGGCGTCGTTGATGGCGGCGAGGCGTTTGGGTGCATCGTCCAGGTAGAGCTGGATGATCGTTGCCACCAAGTCCGGCGTATCGTCTCCCGCGAGCTCATTCAATCGCTGCAGGGTATTCGATTCCAGGATCGGAATATCCTCGGGAAGCGTTTCGGGCAGCCTTTTGACCGCGCCGGCGTTGCCGCCTGCGTCAAGGGCTTCGCGCTGCATGGATCCCCCGGGAGATCCAGCCGGCCCCACCCCGCCCAGCCAGCGCTGGAGCACACTGTGAAGTTGGTCGCCGGAGAAAGGCTTGGCGAGAAAGTCGTCCATTCCGGCCGCCCGGCATTGTTCCCGGTCCTGCGTCATGGCATTGGCGGTCAATGCAATGACAGGCACTCGCGGCGCAGCCCCTGATTCCTGCGAACGTATCAGGCGAGTGGCCTCGAAGCCGTCCATCACCGGCATTTGCACATCCATGAAGACGATGTCGAAATGCTTGTTTTGCGTGGCCGCAACCGCCTCGCGACCGTTTTCGGCGACCTGGACCAGCAAACCCATCCGCTCCAGGAGCCGCTGAGCGACAGCCTGGTTGACCGGGTTGTCCTCCACCAGGAGTGCTTCTCCTTCGAAACGCCTCGCCACCGAGCGGGAGAGCGACTGGCCCGCCCGCGGGCGGGGCGTCCCACTCGCCATTTCATCGAGGACGCTGATGAGTTCGGCCAAGCGCACCGGCTTGTTCAACGCGTGAATTCGGGTCGTCCCGTCGCGATGGGTCCCGACACTCCACCCGGGTTCCAGATGCACCAGCATGGGCGTCATCAGGATCACGTGGATGTC
>JBAWHH010000652.1:0-1621 GCA_049593715.1 Rhodocyclaceae bacterium | reverse complement strand
GGCCTGCCCGGCAAGCTCGCCGACTGTCAGGAAAAAGACCCGGCCCTGTGCGAGCTGTACCTCGTCGAGGGCGATTCTGCCGGCGGCTCCGCCAAGCAGGGCCGCGACCGTAAATTCCAGGCCATCCTGCCCCTCAAAGGCAAGATCCTCAACGTTGAGAAAGCGCGTTTCGACAAGCTGCTCGCTTCGCAGGAAATTGCCACCCTCATCACCGCCCTGGGCACCGGCATCGGCAAAGGCGACGACTACAAGCCGGAAAAGCTGCGCTACCACCGCATCATCATCATGACCGATGCCGACGTGGACGGCGCCCACATCCGCACCCTGCTGCTCACCTTCTTCTACCGCCAGATGCCCGAACTGGTGGAACGTGGCTACATCTACATCGCCCAGCCGCCGCTGTACAAAATCAAGCATGGAAAATCCGAGCGTTACCTCAAGGACGACCACGAACTGAATCAGCAGCTCCTCAAGCTCGCGCTGGACGGCGCCCAGCTCGTGCCGCGGGAAAACGCCGATCCGATCCAGGGCGACACCCTGGACGAAATGGCCCGTGCCTTCCTGCTCGCCGAAGCCGTCATCAAGCGCCTCACCGACTACATCGAGCCGGAGGTACTCCACGCCGTCCTCGCTCACCATGTGCACCTCGATGTGGCCGACGAAGCCGCCGCCAGGCTCACCGCCCAGCGCTTGGTGGAACATCTGCCTCCCACCATCCGCATCGAGCCCCGCTTCGATGACAAGACCGAGCGCTGGCAGATCACCATCGAAAAGATGCGCCACGGCAACCTGCGCGCCGGCTACATCGACGAAGAGTTCCTCCTCTCCGGCGACTACCGCCAGATCCGCCACGCCACGGATCTCATTTCCGGCCTCATCGGCCCCGGCGCTACCGTAAAGCGGGGCGAAAAGACCCAAGCCGTCCCCAGCTTCGCCGAAGCCACCCGCTGGCTACTCGCCGAAGTCGAGCGCAACCTGGTAAAGCAACGCTACAAAGGTCTGGGCGAAATGAACCCGGAGCAACTCTGGGATACCACCATGGACCCCACCACCCGGCGCCTGCTCAAAGTCCAGATCGACGACGCCATCTCCGCCGACGAAATCTTCACGACGCTGATGGGGGATAACGTGGAGCCCAGAAGGGCGTTTATCGAAGAGCACGCCTTGGCGGCGCGAAATATCGACGTCTGAGCCTGCCGGGGCGCTGGGCCAGCTACCCGCGCTGAACGACCCAGCGCCCTCACCCTGCGTACTCCACGCCGGCTTGGCGCCGTGCCGACGCGCCGGGCTTTGTGCCAGAATGACTCTCCGATACCTGTCGGGCATGGTCTTCACCATGACGACTGCTGGATCACTTTCAGAGGGGAGCTGGAGTGGCGGATTCCTTGTACGTGTCCTACGCGTGGAAAGCAGAAGAACAGAAAGGGCTCGTGGACCGGCTCGAAGCAGCGTGCCGCAAGCGCGACATCACCCTCAAGCGGGATCGCAACGAAATCAGCTACGGGAAATCGATCCGTGCCTTCATGGACGAGATTGGTCAGGGAGACCACGTCGCCCTGATTCTCAGCGAACCCTATTTCAAATCCGAATACTGCATGTACGAGCTGAAGGCGATCCACGA
>JBAWHH010000651.1:0-22280 GCA_049593715.1 Rhodocyclaceae bacterium | reverse complement strand
GTTGCGCCCGTGCTGGGCTAAGAGCCTTTCCTAGGCTGTTCGCCGCTAGGGCTGGGGTCTGAGGATCCCGGCCCTTGTTGTTTGTACGGCGGGAAACATCGGATTTCTGCCGCGGTTTGCCCACGAGCGTCGGGGCATGAGCCACGGTGAGACGTGGCTTGTCTTGTCGTCAAGGCGCTGTCGACCTGCCGGCGTTTCTGCGGCGGTGCTGCGAGGATTTTGGACTTTGTCCGTCTAGCGGTCTTCTCCCGCTTGCACCGGGCGGGTGCCTAACGGCTGGGTGGCAAGAAGTCTGTGGGCACGGCGAACGCGGCAACTGTGGCCGTATGGGCGGAACTCTCAGCGCCGAGATAGCAGAACTTTCCTTGGTTTGGTTCCAGAAAAAAGGCTGCAGTCCAGGGACCGCGGCCTTTTGTGCTCCAGACTGCCTCGATGCCGTACTGCCGGCCAGGGAATTCCGGTCTCGCCCGGAGGGTTCCTGACCTTCGGCTACAGATAGGGGGAGGGGGGCAGTGAGTGGCGTCCTCCGTCGTCGCCATCCAAGACTCGACTGCCACCAACCGCCAGGGCGCGCGCGACAGCTTCAGGATTTGTTTCCCGATCCTTCGGGTGCCATGTTTTCGACGGTAGCCCGCGCGTTGGCAATTTGCGGGCCTCGCCTGAGCAGCGGGAACATCGTGACGAGGGTTGCGAACAGCAGGATCACCTCAATGCTGTATACGAAGGCGTACCCGGTAGCGGGATGATTCAGCGTCGAAGAGAAAAAGTCCTTCGCGGCGAGTGCGGCGACCGAATCGCGGATGATGCCCCCAAGGGCAATGGCGAGGCCGGCCATGGTCGCTTGGACGGCGCCCCAGGCACCTAGCGCCAAGCCGATCTGGCCTTCCGGGGCGAAATTCATCGTGGCCGTCAACGTGCCATGGCCGAAGAGGCCTGCCCCGAAGCCGATCATCAGCGTGCCCAAGGCAAAGAGCAGTGGCGAGAATGTCGGCGAGGCCAGCGGCGCCGCGGCAATCACTGCCAGGAACGCGGGGACGCCCACCAGTGCGCCGTAGCTGGCCATCCGGAACGGGTCCGCACCACGGCTCAATACGCGGGACGCGAGACCGAATCCGAGCAGGCCTCCGACCGCCAGAGTGGCCGTCAGCTTGGTCGTGGCGCCGACGGAGAGCTGCAGTACCTGGCCGCCGTAGGGCTCCAAAAGGACATCTTCCATGCTGAACGCCATTGTTCCCAGGCCCACGGCGACCAAGCGTCGTACGGCCTGCCCGCCTTCGGTGAAACTGTCCCAGGATTCGCGGAATGTGGGTTGGTGCAAGGTGGCTGCCGTGCGCGAAGGATCGCGGCCCTCCTGTTTCCACATCGCCAGAAGATTGAGCGCGACCGTTGCTGCTGCGGCGCCTTGGATCACCTGGATCAGGCGGCCGTTGGTGTAATCCACCAATAATCCGCCGAAAACCAGCGCACTCACGATCATCCCCAGCAGCAACATCACGTACATCAGCCCGACGACCTTTGGCCGCGATTCGGCGGGTGCGAGATCGGTGGCCAGGGCCAAGCCGACGGTTTGCGTCATGTGCATTCCGGCACCCACCAGCAGGAACGCCACCGCGGCGCTGATATCCCCGATCCAGCTTGGCCATTCGCCCGCGTGGCCCTCGCCGGAAAGGACCAGGAGGGCAAACGGCATGATCGCCAATCCCCCGAATTGCAGCATCGTGCCCCGCCAGATGAAGGGAATGCGTTTCCAGCCGAGTTCGGATCTGTAAGTGTCAGAACTGAACCCGATGAGGGCACGGAATGGGGCGAAGATCAATGGCAGCGAGATCATGATCGAGACCAGGGCCGCGGACACCCCGAGTTCGACGATCATGACGCGATTGAGGGTGCCGATCAGCAGCACCAGCGCCATGCCGACGGTGACCTGAAACAGCGACAGGCGCAACAACCTCGACAAGGGCAGATCCGGCGTCGCCGCATCGGCAAAAGGCAAGAAGCGCGGACCCAGATTGGCCCACGCGCGAAGCATTTTTTGGCTGTAAGGATTCATCTTTCTTCGAGCCGTTCCGACCGGCGGGGCTCCGTTGCTAAGGATAAGCTTGATGGAAAAACCGGAAGTGACGCGTTGTTCGAGCCCAGGAAATGGGCCATCGACGAGCACAGACCTCTGCCAAAGGTTGGTTACCGCTTTGGCGGCGGCTGCCGTCTCAAACAGGCTGAGCGCAGGCGGCGCGCGGCGCCATTGTAAACAAGCGCCGTAGCTTTTGGTTGTCGGCGGGCAATCGGTCCCGGTGCCAGCGTGTTGGCTGCAGGAAGTATGGCGTCTATCCGGGTCTGGCGAATCTGCACGCCGGCGGTGGAGCGGCTACGGCTGCCGATGCCCGGTTCCGGCGCCAGGCTGCAGCACGATGCATGGCGGGCCGGCACTCTCCGTTCGCGCCTGTGGCGCCTTCGCGGGAACCCACCGAGCGCCCAACTCGTTCCGGCACATCTGCGCGCGCCGACAGACGCCGGCAGCCATGCTAGAATCGCGGCGGAAAAACGCCAGCCAAGCAGGCAACATTGTGTTGCGCCGGCTCATAGAGCGACCTTCCTTCAATTCAAAGAGCATTCAGACCGTGACCAGCCTAACTCCCCCCGAACGTATCGTTATCGCTTCCCGCGAGAGTCGCCTTGCCATGTGGCAGGCGGAGCATGTCCGCGATCGGCTCGCCGCATTGTATCCGGGCTGCAGGGTGGAGATCCTGGGTATGACGACCCGCGGAGACCAGATCCTGGACCGTCCACTCGCCAAGGTTGGCGGTAAGGGGCTGTTCGTCAAAGAGCTGGAAACGGCCCTGATGGACGGCAGTGCCGACATCGCCGTGCACTCCATGAAGGACGTGCCGATGGTGATGGAGCCCGAGTTTGCGCTGGTGGCCATCTCGGAACGTGAAGTGCCCGAGGATGCATTCGTTTCGAACAAGTTCGCGCGGCTGGAAGACTTGCCCGACGGGGCGGTGGTGGGTACATCCAGTTTGCGCCGTGAGTCGCAGTTGCGCGCCCGCTTTCCGGGGCTCGTCGTCACCAGCCTGCGCGGGAATCTCGACACCCGCTTGCGCAAGCTGGACCAAGGGGATTACGACGCGATCATCCTCGCCGCCGCTGGCCTCACGCGGCTCGGCTTGGCGCAGCGCGTCCGCTCCGTACTGCCCACCGAGCAGTCCCTACCCGCGGCCGGGCAAGGGGCGCTGGGCATCGAGGCGCTGGCGTCCCGTCCCGAAGTCGTACAGTGGGTGGCGCCGCTGAACGATGCCTCCGCCTCCGCGTGCGTGCGTGCCGAACGCGCCGTGTCGCGGGCCCTGGCTGGCAGTTGCGAGGTGCCTTTGGGCGCCTACGCGCAGATGCAGGACGGGGAGCTTTGGCTGCGCGGGTTTGTCGCACTGCCCAACGGCCAGCGCATGGCCTGTGCCGAACTGAGAGGTGCCCCCGATGCATGCGAGGAGTTGGGCCTGAGCCTCGCGGCAATGCTGCGGGAGCAGGGCGCCGACGAGATTCTCGCCGCCCTGTCCACACCCACTCCATGACTTCGGCCATGGCCGCGGCAGTTGGGGCCGCGCCGCTGGCTGGACGTCGTGTGGTCGTGACCCGGCCGGAAGCCCAGGCCGGGGCGTTGGCCGCAGGGATTGTTGCCGCGGGCGGCGAGCCCATCATGTTTCCCGTGCTGGCGATTGCGGATGTGGAGGACATTCGGCCGATCGTCGATGTCGCGGATCGGCTCGATCAGTTCCATCTCGCCATTTTCATCAGCCCCAACGCTGTCAACAAAGCGCTGAGCATCGTTCTGGCGCGTCGCGTCTGGCCCGAGCACGTGCGGGTCGCGTGTGTCGGCAAATCCAGCGAACGCGAACTGGCGCGCCGCGGCTTTCGGGACGTCATCGCGCCGCAGGGCCGATTCGACTCCGAAGCGTTGCTGGAACTGGCGCCGCTACAGGCCAGCGAAGTTGCGGGTCGGCGCGTGGTGATATTCCGTGGCGACGGTGGCCGGGAGTTGTTGGGTGACACGCTGCTCGCCCGCGGTGCCGTCCTCGAATACGCCGAATGTTATCGCCGCGGCAAACCCCAGATCGACCCGGCGCCCCTGCTCACTCGTTGGGCCCGGGGCGAAATCGATGCCCTCAGCGCCACCTCGAGTGAGGGCCTGCGTAACCTTTTCGACATGGTCGGGAAGATTGGCCAGGAATGGCTTAGAAACTCGGTTCTGTTCGTGCCCCATGAACGCATTGCGCAGGAAGCGCAACGCCTGGGCATGCAACAGGTCGTGCTCAGCGGCCCCGGGGACGACGGCCTTCTGAGCGCGATGATCGCGTATTTCACGCAGCACGCTGCACCAAGGTGAGACCTCAATGATGAGCGACCAAACGAAAGCGCAACTCGATCAGCCCGCCTTGTCCGAATTGGAGCCGGAGCAAGCGGATTCTTCGTCCGTAGAAGTTGACGACAGCGGGAAGGGCGGCGGCGCGGGACAAACGCCAGCGAAGGGGTGGCGCAGTCCGGCCGTTGGCTGGCTGGCGCTTGCCCTGGCACTGGGGACGGCCGGTGCATCGGGCTGGCTTTGGAAAGACAGCCGGATGAAGGCGGATGCCCAGGATGCCGCCGTAACGACGCGCCTGTTCGAACGGGACGAAGTCGCCAAGGAGAGCCTCCTGGTTTCCAAGCAGGCGCATCAGTCCATCCTTTCCCTGCAGGGCAAGGTGGATGTGCTCGAAGGCAAGTTCTCCGATGCGCTGACGCAGCAGGCTGCCCTACGCACGATGTACCAGGAACTTACGCGCGGCGACGACGAGCGGCTGATCGCCGAAGTCGAACACGCCGTGAACCTGGCGGCACAGCAGTTGGCCTTCTCCGGCAACGTGTCCGTCGCACTGACGGCACTGCAGGCTGCCGACGATCGTCTCGCCCGTTCCGAACAGTCGCAGTTCGTTTCCCTGCGCAAGGTCCTCAACCAGGACATGGAGCGTCTCAAGGCCCTGCCACTGGTGGATATCCCGGGACTGGCGCTGAAGACAGAGAACGTCGTGGACGCCGCGGATACCATGCCCATGGGCTTCGAAAGTAAACCTCGTACGACGGCTGCCGCGGGCGAGGAAGTGGTGAAACGCCCCGGCTGGCAAAGCCTTTTCCTTGATATCTGGCAGGAACTGAAGCAACTGGTGCGGGTGGAGCGCGTCGATCGGCTGGAGTCGGTGGCGATCATCCCCCCGGAGAACGCCTTCATCCTCAGGGAGAATCTCAAGCTGCGGCTGGTCAATGCACGGCTGGCACTGCTGCAGCGGGATACCAAGACGTTCCACGAGGACATCCGCCAAGCCCGAACCTGGATCGAAAGGTACTTCGACGTCAAAGCCAAACCTACGATCGAGGCCCTGGCGACGCTCGGGCAACTTGCCGCCATGGAACCGCGGTTGGAACTGCCGAAACTGGACGCCACGCTCACCGCGCTGCGCAGCACCAAGGTGAATCGCGGCAAGACGGCGTTTCCGACGACGGCGTCAGCGGCCGCAACCAGTCCGGCTGCTGCTGCCGCGCCTTCAAGCCCAGCATCGGCCACCCCTGCGCCCGCTGCCGGAGGGGCCGCCGCTCCGGCTGCTCCCGCACCGGCTAAGCCTGCGGAAGCGGCTGCTGCTGCGACCACGGCGACCACCGCCGCGGCCAATTGAGGAGACATCATGCGTGCGCTCTTCTGGCTGATTGCTATTTTTCTCGGTGCCGCGGTACTGGCCGTCCTCGCTTACTACGATCACGGTTACGCGCTGTTCGTTGCTCACCCGTATCGGGTGGAGATCTCTCTCAATCTCCTGGTTTTCCTGACGGCCGTCAGTTACGTTGCGGTTTACTGGCTGTTGCGCCTCGGCGTTTCGACGGTGCGCATGCCGCGGGCGGCGATGGCTTTTCCGGCCCGCAAGCGGCGCGAACGTGCCGATGCCGCCTTCCGGCAGGCCCTGCGGGAGCTGTTCGAGGGGCATTTCGGCAACGCGCTGAAAGAGGCCAAGAAAGGCTTTGGCGGTGGTGATGATCCCGCCCTCGTTGCGCTGGTTGCGGCCCGTGCCGCCCACGCCATGGGTGACGAGAAGGAGAGGACGCGCTGGCTTGCCCGTGCCGCGGAGTTCGATGGCGAATCCCCCACTGCACGTCTGCTTACCCAGGCCAGGCTGGACATTGATGCCGGCAAATACGATTCCGCACTAGAGCAACTGGCGGAAATTGAGAAGCTTGGCCCGCGGCCGATTGCCGCAGGGCGTTTGGCGTTGCGTGCGCACGAGGCTCTTGGCCAGTGGGATGAGGTATTGAAGACGGCACGAATCCTGGAACGCAACCAGGGTATTGCCGCCGATCGTAGTCGTGAGACCAAGCAGCGCGCCCATTTGGGCAACGTCCTTGTGCGCGGAACAAATGCTGCCGAGGTCCTGGCCTATTGGAACGGAATCCCTCCCGGCGAGCGTCGGGGCGACACCAAGATCGCCCACGCGGCGGCCAAAGCGCTGGGTCAGGCGGGGGAGGCCGACGCGGCTCGGAAGATCCTGGAAAAGCAACTGGAGACCGATTGGGACGCCAACCTCGTTGCCCTCTATGCGGAATGTCCTGACCGCGAAGCGCAGGATCGGATTTCCCGCGCCGAGAAGTGGCTCAAGCAATATCCCCAGGATGCTCAGTTGTTGTTGACCTTGGGGCGTCTATGCCGCAACCAGCAGTTGTGGGGCAAAGCCCAGAGTTATCTGGAGGCATCCCTTGCCGTACAGGCAACGCGGGCCGCCCACCTGGAACTGGCCACGCTCTTCGATCGACTGGAACGTAAGGACGAAGCGGACCGCCACTATCGGGCCGCTGCCCAGATCTAGTTATTTTCCCCCGCCGGCGCGCGCTACCGGGCGCGCCGAGCCGGTCTCTTCCGGGGTGTTTTTCGCGCTTGGGCACGATGCCCCGCGGGCGCCCGCAAGAAAGCCTGGCTGTTACACCCAGTCTTTCACCACCAGGAATTCCGTGTAAAGGCGCTCCTCCGCGCTGCCCGGTTCAGGAGTCCAGTCGTAGCGCCACTTAACGACAGGCGGCAGCGACATGAGGATGGATTCCGTGCGTCCGCCAGTCTGCAGACCGAACAAGGTTCCGCGGTCGAACACCAGGTTGAATTCTACGTAGCGCCCTCGGCGGTACGCCTGGAAATCCCGTTCCCGTTCGCCGTACGGGTGGTCCCGACGTTGCGCAACGATGGGGAGATAAGCGCCGAGAAATGCGTCCGCCACGCTGCGGGTGGCGGCGAAGCAGTGGTCGAAGCCCCCCTCATTGAGGTCGTCGAAGAAGATGCCGCCAGTGCCGCGGGGTTCATTGCGGTGCTTGAGGAAAAAATAGTCGTCGCAGCCCGCCTTGAAGCGCCGATGCAGGCCGGGGCCGAAAGGATCCAGCGCGGCTTTGCAGGCGGTGTGGAAAGCTCGCACATCCTCCGCAAACCCGTAATACGGGGTCAGATCCATGCCGCCGCCGAACCACCATACGTCCGGCGCGCCGTCCTTGCGCGCAACGAACAGGCGGACATTGAGGTGGGTCGTTGGACAGTAGGGATTGCGCGGGTGCATCACCAGGGATATACCCATCGCCTCGAAGGCACGGCCCGCCAGTTCCGGCCGCGCAGCGCTTGCCGAGGCGGGAAGGCCACCGCCGAAAACGTGGGAAAAACTGCAACCGCCACGTTCGAAGAATCCGCCATCCTCAATGACGCAGGTGATGCCGCCACCGCCTCCGGGCCGTTCCCAGCTATCCCGGCGAAACCGCTGGCCGTCGAACGCTTCGAACTCCGCCACAATGTGCTTCTGCACCTGCAGCAGATAGGTTTTGACTGCGGGGGAATCGATAGTCATGGTGTGCCCGTTCCGCCGAGTGAGGGTGGGTTGGTAGCGCCGCCTGTGTCCGCGTGGCTCCGCTGCGGCGCAACTCGTGGAAGGATCAGAGTTTTTTTGGGGCGATGGCGCGGTAGCCGATATCGCGGCGATACTGCATGCCATCGAAGCGGATCTGCTCGCACACCTCGAACGCGCGCTTCTGGGCGATTCTGACGGTGTCCCCGAGGGCCGTGACGCACAACACGCGGCCGCCGCTCGTCAGCACCTTGCCGTCTCGCTCCACGGTGCCGGCGTGGAATACGTGGGCGTCCTCCATTTCCTTGGCCGGCAATCCGGTAATTTCGTCCCCCGCGCGGGGGGCTTCCGGGTAACCGGCAGCGGCGAGGACGACACCCAGGGCGCAACGCCGGTCCCACTCGGCCTGGGCGGTATCCAGTCGCCCGGCAAGCGCCGCCTCCAACAGATCCAGCAGGTCGGACTTCAGGCGCATCATGATGGGCTGGGTTTCCGGATCGCCGAGCCGGCAGTTGTACTCCAGGACCTTGATTCCGCCGGCCTTGTCGATCATCAGCCCGGCGTACAGGAAGCCCGTGTATGGCATGCCTTCCTGCGCCATGCCGGTCAATGTGGGCTGGATGACCTCGCGCATCACGCGGGCATGGACTTCTGGCGTGACCACCGGTGCCGGCGAGTACGCACCCATGCCTCCGGTGTTGGGTCCAAGGTCACCATCCTTGAGGCGCTTGTGATCCTGGCTGGTGGCGAGGGCCAAGGCATTGCGCCCGTCACACATGCAGATGAAGCTCGCCTCCTCCCCTTCGAGGAACTCTTCCACGACGATGCGGGCACCGGCATCGCCCATGCGGTTGTCCACCAACATGGCGTCTACCGCTGCATGCGCTTCTTCCAGGTTCATGGCGACAACCACGCCTTTCCCCGCCGCAAGACCGTCCGCCTTGATGACGATGGGGGCGCCCTGGGCGTCGATGTACGCATGGGCGGCGCTAGCTTCGGCGAAGGTCTGGAACTTGGCTGAGGGGATGTTGTGGCGGGCGAGGAAACGCTTGGCGAAGTCTTTGGAACTCTCCAACTGCGCTGCCTGGCGCGTGGGGCCAAAAATGGGCAGCTTGCGGGCACGGAAAGTGTCGACCACACCGGCGGCCAACGGCGCTTCGGGGCCGACCACGGTCATGGCAATCTGTTCGCGTTCGGCAAAAGCGGCGAGCGTTTCCAGCGCCGTGATCGGCGTGTTGATGAGCCCGGGTTCCCGCGCCGTGCCGGCGTTGCCCGGCGCCACATAGACCTTCTGCACGCGGCGGCTATGCAGAAGGCGCCATGCCAGGGCATGCTCGCGTCCACCCGAGCCGATCACCAATAGCTTCATGGCCGCTCCCCGGGCTCAGTCGAACGAATATTTGCCGAACAAAAACAGAACGTCGCCGTTGCCGCCCTTGGTAGACAGGCGCGGCACGTAGGACGCCATGAGGGACACCTTGCGGTATTGCAGCGAAGCCAGGGGCAGGATCCCTGGCACCGGCACCAGATAATTGGCGTAGTCGGAACGCAGGGTGACAAAGGCCGTGACCCCCAGGCCAGCGCGCCAGTTCTCGCTCAGCGCCCAGCGCGCCTGCCAGGCATACCCGCCCAGGTACTCGGGCTTGGCATGGGAATCCTGGAAGGCGAGGAAATAAACGTCGTGGGAATTGCCGCGATCATCCGTCACGGTTCTGCCGAAGCCGCCGCCCCAGGCCTTTTCATTCAGTTCCTTGATCCGCTCTTCGGAATAGGTGCCCCGGCCGTGATAGTCGTAGCCGGTGAGATACAGATCCCAGGTTCCCGAGTTCCAGGCCCGTGCGCCTTGGGTGCAGGCGTTGCTGAGCCAGTCCCATCCCACGGACTCGCACGCCGCCTGGGCTGAAGGGACAGCAACGATCAACCCTGCGGTCAACGCCAGGCGGCGAAGGAAAAGTGCGGTACGGGAGATGGGCATGGTGAATTCTTTCTTCGATTGGCAGGCGAAATTCTGGATCAGTGGCGGAAATGGCGGAAACCCGTAAAGACCATGGCCAAGCCGTGCTCGTCCGCGGCAGCGATCACCTCCGCGTCGCGCATGCTGCCGCCGGGCTGGATCACCGCCCGGGCTCCCGCCTGGGCCAGCACGTCCAGGCCGTCGCGGAAGGGGAAGAACGCATCCGAGGCCACGACGGACCCGGCAATCTGCAGGCCGGCGTTGGCGGCTTTGATGGCGGCAATGCGGGCGGAATCGACGCGGCTCATCTGCCCGGCGCCGACGCCCACGGTCTGGCCGTCGCGGCAATAGACGATGGCGTTGGATTTGACGTACTTGGCCACTCGCCAGGCGAAAAGCAGATCGGCGATTTCCGCGTCGCTGGGGGCGCGGCGGGTCACCACCTTCAGGTCGGCCGCGCCGATTTTGGCCGCATCGAAACTCTGTACCAGCAGGCCGCCAGCCACCCGCTTCAGGTCGAAACCGCGGCTCGCGTCGCCCAGGGGCACCTGCAGCACGCGCACGTTCTGTTTGGCGGCGAGCACTTCCTTCGCCTCCGCGGTGAACTCGGGGGCGATCAACACTTCCATGAACTGCTGGCTCACGGCTTCGGCCGTGGCTTTGTCCACCGGGCCGTTGAAAGCGATGATGCCGCCGAACGCGGAAGTCGGGTCCGTCGAAAAGGCCTTGCGGTAGGCTTCCAGGGCATTGGCGCCCAAGGCCACGCCGCAGGGGTTGGCGTGTTTCACGATCACGCAGGCCACGGGTCCGCTGGCGGCGTCAAAGGCTTTCACGCATTCCCAGGCGGCGTCCGCGTCGCCGATATTGTTGTAGGACAGTTCTTTGCCCTGCAACTGGCGGTAGCTGCCGATCGCCCCCGCGGGGGCGCCTGGTTCGCGGTAGAACGCAGCCTGCTGGTGCGGGTTCTCGCCGTAACGCATCGGCTGGACTTTGTCGAAAGCCAGGTGCAGCCGCTCGGGAAACGTCTGCGGGGCGTTGTCGTGGTCCAGGCTTGTCAGGTAGTTGGCAATCGCTCCGTCGTAGCGCGCAGTGTGGGTAAACGCCTTCTTCGCCAGAGAGAAACGCGTTGCCGCGCTGATCTCGCCGCCGCTGGCGCGCAATTCTTCGACCACGCAGGCGTAGTCACCGGGGTCGGTCACCACCGCACAGCCGCCGTGGTTCTTGGCGGCAGCGCGCACCATGGTCGGCCCCCCGATATCGATGTTCTCAATGGCTTCCTCCAGCGTGCAGCCCGGCTTGGCGATGGTCTGCTGGAACGGATAGAGGTTCACCACCACCAGGTCGATGGGCGGGATGCCGGCTTTCTGCAGCGCCGCCAGATGCTCCGGCAGATCCCGACGCGCCAGGATGCCTCCATGCACCTTGGGGTGCAGGGTCTTGACGCGGCCGTCGAGCATTTCCGGGAAACCGGTGTAATCAGACACCTCGGTGACCGGCAGGCCGGCCTCGCGCAGGGTTTGGGCACTGCCCCCGGTGGATAGCAGCTCGACGCCGAAACCATGGAGGGCGTGGCAGAAATCCGCTACGCCGGTTTTGTCGGAAACGCTGATCAGGGCTCGGGAAATTTTCATGGATTGATCCGAAAGGCGATGACTGGATTCTGGATGCGTCGGGTCCTGATGTGCTGACCGAAGGACGGCAGCCTCAGAGCAACTGATGGTCCTGCAGCTTGCGCCGCAGCGTGTTGCGATTGATGCCGAGCAGTTCGGCCGCCCGGGTCTGGTTGCCGTTGACCTGGCGCATGACCACTTCGAGCATGGGCCGCTCCACCTGCGCCAGCACCATGTGGTAGATGCCCGACGGTTTCTCGCCGTCGAGATCAGAAAAATAGCGCTCCAGCGTGAGGCGGACGCACTCCTCGATGTTGCTCTGGCTCATGCGGCGAGTTCCTCGGGCAGGTCGACGTAACGCAGCCTCGCGGCTGCGCTGGCCTGCTGGGTGAAGAATTGATCGGTCAACGCCGCCTGCTGTCCGGCGTCGTCGATCTGATTCATGGCAAATCGGAACTGGGCGGCGCCGGCCAGCCCCTTGGTGTACCAGCCGATGTGCTTGCGCGCGATCTTGACCCCCGTCGTCAAACCATAGAAGGCGTAAAGATCCTGCAGGTGGTCGCGCAATATGCCGTGGATCTCGCTCACCAAGGGGGGCGGCATCATCGTCCCGGTGTTCAGGAAATGTTCGATCTCGCGGAAAATCCAGGGCCGCCCCTGGGCAGCGCGGCCGATCATCACACCGTCCGCCCCGGTGTAGTCGAGAACGCATTTGGCCTTCTGCGGCGAATCGATATCGCCATTGGCGATGACCGGAATGCCGACTGCGGCCTTCACTTCGCCGATAGTGTCGTACTCGGCGTTCCCGCGATACTGGCAGGCCCGCGTCCGGCCATGCACCGCCAGGGCGCGCACGCCGCTGGACTCCGCGATGCGCGCGATGGCGACGGCGTTGCGCTGCGTCGTGTCCCAGCCGGTGCGAATTTTCAACGTGACGGGTGCCGGCACCGCCGTAACCACCGCCCCGAGGATGCGCGCCACCAGGGCTTCGTCCTGCATCAACGCCGAGCCGGCCATCACGTTGCACACCTTCTTTGCCGGACAGCCCATGTTGATGTCGATGATCTGGGCGCCGCGCTCGACGTTGTAGCGGGCGGCTTCCGCCATCATCCGGGGGTCTGCGCCGGCGATCTGCACCGATATTGGCTCCGTCTCCCCGCGATGATCGGCGCGGCGCAAGGTTTTGGCCGAGCCGTAGAGGAGGGAGTTGGAGGTCACCATCTCCGACACCGCCATGCCGGCGCCCAGGCGTTTGCACAGTTGCCGGAACGGCCGGTCCGTGACGCCGGCCATGGGCGCCACGAACAGATTGTTGCGCAAAGCGAAGCCGGAGAACTGCATGGACGATCGGGGGGAGGGGGCTGGAAAAGGGCCATATTCTAGATCAAACCGCCCGCGGCCTGCCCGCAAAAAACCCATTGGCCCAAGGCCCCGCCTACCAGCCACGGGCGCCGAAGATCATGCGCCGGGCGACGAACTCCCGCAAGGGCGGCAGGAGATCCAGGGCCGCCAGGCCGCTGCCCCGGGCAAGCGTCAGCAGGGGGTTTGTGCTGCCGAAGACGCGGATCAGCGTGTCGGTGAAAGTGATCGTGGTACGGCGGTCCAGTTGCCGGGCTGCCCGGTAGCGAGCCAGCAGCGTGGCGGCGCCGGGGTCGCCGGCGAGGTCGCGCGTCAGCACTTCGGACAGGCCCCAGACGTCGCGCAAGGCGAGGTTGAAGCCCTGGCCCGCGACTGGATGCAAGGTTTGCGCGGCGTTGCCGAGCCAGACGCAGCGGGGGGCGACCGGTTCCGCGCGCACTTTCAGCGCCAGCGGAAACGCCGCCCTGGGCGTAGCAGACACAAACTGGCGGCGGGTGCCGAACTGGGCCTGGAGCGCGCGCAGGAAAGTGGCATCGTCCAGCGATACCAGCCGCTGCGCCTCCGCCGTCGGGGCGGTGTAGACCACCGCGTAACCGTCCCGGTACGGCAGCAGCGCAAACGGGCCGTCCGCGGTGAAGCGCTCGTAGGCGGTACCCTTCGGCGGTTCGGCGGTGCGCACCGACGTGATGATGGCCTGCTGGCCGTAGTCGCGGCCGCGGCAATCCTTGCTGTCCACCGCGCCTTCGGCATGGGCAACCAGCTTGGCGCGCAGGGTTGCCGGCCCACGCTGGCCATCGATGCTGACGACCACGTCGTCGGGCGTTGCGGCGACGTTGGCGACGCGGGTATCGTGGTCGATTCCGATGCCGAGCGTGGTCAGGGCTTCTTGCAGGGCGGTGGCGATTGCCGCCGCATCGGCGACGTAGCCGAGGGCGGGTAACCCATACTCGGCGGCGCGGATCAGGGTGCGGCCGAAGCCGCCTTGGTGAGAAATGTGGATCGTCTCGATCGGCGTCGTCTGGAATCGCCCCCACACCCCCAGGCGGGTGAGGATCTGGCGCGATCCGTGGGCGAGGGCGAGGACGCGCCGGTCCTGTTCTGCCGCCCCCGGACCCCGCGCATCGAGGATGCGAAACGGTATCCGCGCCTGCGCCAGCGCGATCGCCAAAGCCATGCCCACCGGGCCGGCGCCGACGACAACGGCTTCAGTCCGTTCCATGTCCGGCCATCCAGTCTTCGATTTCTTCGATCTGCTTGCGCGCTGCCGCGGTCAGCACGTCGCACCCATCCGCAGTGACCAGCACGTCGTCCTCAATGCGGATGCCGATGTTCCAGAGTGACGCGGGAACCCCCTCGGTCGGGCGGATGTAGAGCCCCGGCTCCACCGTGAGGGTCATGCCGGGTTGCAGCGGCCGCCAGGCTTTGTCGACCTTGTATTCACCGGCGTCGTGCACGTCCAGGCCGAGCCAATGGCCGGTGCGGTGCATGTAAAAACGCTTGTAAGCCCCCGATTCCATAGCCCCGTCCACACTTCCGGACAGGAGGCCGAGGTCGATCATGCCCTGCGTGAGCACTTTGACGGCGGCTTCGTGGGGCGCGTCCCAGGGCCTACCGGGGCGCACCGCCGCCATCGCCGCGGCCTGGGCGGTGAGCACGATTTCGTAGGCGTCGCGCTGGGACGGCGAGAAACGGCCATTGACGGGAAAGGTGCGCGTGATGTCCGCCGCGTAGCCGTCGAGTTCGCAGGCGGCATCGATCAGCAGCAGATCGCCGTCGCGCAGGGGCCGGTCGTTGCTGATGTAATGGAGGATGCAGGCGTTGGCGCCACCGGCGACGATGGGCGTGTAAGCGGGCGCCTGGGCGCCGCGGCGCCGGAACTCGTGCAGTAGCGCGGCCTCGACCTCGTTCTCGCTGCCGCCGGGTCGAGCGGCGCGCATGGCGCGGTGGTGGGCGGCTGCAGAAATATCGGCTGCCGCCCGCAGGGTGGTGATTTCGTGCTCGTCCTTGAAGAGCCGCATCTCGTCCACCAGCACATTCACATCGACGATCGCCGCCGGTGCCCGTATCCCGGTTCGTCCCATGGCGCGGACGCGGTTCAGCCCGGCGATGATCCGGGAATCCCATGCGGAATCCAGGCCCAGGGAGTAGTAGAGCGTCGGCTGGTCGCCCAGCAAATCCGGGAAATGGGTGTCGTAAACGTCGATGGCGAACGCCGCATCGAAGCCGAACGCTTCCCGCGCGGCGAGGGGGCCGTAGCGGAAACCATCCCAGGTTTCCCGCTCCGGATCCTTGTCGCGGCAGAACAGGATGGACCGGGGTTCGTCGCCGGCGACCAGGACCAGTACCGCGTCGGGTTCGCAGAATCCGGTCAGATAGTAGAAGTAGCTGTCGAAGCGATAGGGGAAGTGCGCATCGCGATTGCGGACCCGTTCCGGTGAAGTAGGCACCACGGCAATCCCCCGCTGCATAGTCTGGAGCAGGCGGGTGCGGCGTGCGGCAAAGGGGCTGGGGTCCACGGCGGGTCGTTTTGGGCGCAGGGAAAAAGATTATAGCTTCAAGGTTTCGCGCCCTGCTTCGGGCTCTGGGCTCAACTCGGCATTCAGATCCGCCAGCCTTTGTGGCGTGCCGACATCGATCCAGCGGCCGGTGTGGACTTCCCCCGCGACTCGGCCCTCGGCCATGGCGGCGCGCAGCAGGGGCGCCAGCCGTGCCTTTTCCCCCCGCCGGACCTGCGCAAATAGCTCGGGGCGATATACGCCGATGCCGGAAAACGTCAGCGTCGCGGCTCCCTTGTCCGCCACGCGGCCGGCGACGAGGGCAAAGTCGCCCTCGGGGTGATGGGCCGGGTTGGGCACAAGGATCAGGTGGGCGAGCAGGTTGTCCTGCCGCAGTGATTCGGCAAGGGCCGGCGCGCGGGCGAAATCGTAGTCGCACCAGATGTCGCCGTTCACCACCAGGAAAGGCTCGTCTCCAAGCTGCGGCAGCGCCTGGGCGATGCCGCCGGCGGACTCCAGCGCGCCCGCCGGTTCGGGGGAGTAGGCGATGCGCAGGCCGCAGCGGTGGCCATCGCCCAGCGCCGCCTCGATGAGGCTGCCGAGGTGGGCGTGATTGATGACCGCCTGGCGAAAGCCCGCCTGGGCCAGCCGCTCCAGATGCCAGACGATGAGGGGCTTGCCGCCTACCTCCAGCAAGGGCTTGGGGACCGCGTCGGTGAGGGGGCGCATGCGCTCCCCGCGCCCTGCGGCGAGGATCATGACTTTCATCGGGCCGGACTCAAAACGTGTAACCCACCTCGGCCGCCTGTCCGTGCAGTTCGTCGAACAGGCGCAGCAGGGGGCCGAACTCCCGGTAGCGGGCCGCCACGGTGCGCACGTAGTTCACGAACCGCGGCGTATCCGCCAGATAGTGCGGTTTTCCGTCGCGGTAGTTGATGCGGGCAAAAATGCCCAGAACCTTGAGATGGCGCTGCAGGCCCATCCACTCGCAGTCGCGGTAGAAGGCGCCGAAGTCGGACTCCACCGGTAGCCCCGCCCGTTTGGCCTTCTCCCAGTAGCGGATGGTCCAGTCCAGGACCCGTTGCTCTTCCCAGCTCAGGAAAGCGTCCTTGAACAGGGAGACCACGTCGTAGGTGATGGGGCCAAAGACGGCATCCTGAAAATCGAGTACGCCGGGGTTGGGGGTGGACACCATCAGGTTTCGCGGCATGTAGTCGCGGTGTACGAAAACCGTCGGCTGGGCCAGGTTGTTGCGCAGGATCAGGGCGAAAGCCTCGTCCAGCACCCTGCGTTGGGCAGCCGACAGTTCGATGCCAAGGTGGCGAGCCACGTACCAGTCGGGGAACAGTTCCAACTCGCGGCGCAGCAGGGCTTCGTCGTAGGGCGGCAACACGTCGGGACGGGAGGCCAACTGCCACCGCAGCAGCGCATCGGTGGCGTCGCGGAACAGGGCGTCGGCGTCCCCCTGGCGCAGGGCCTCCAGGTAGGTGGTGCTGCCGAGATCGTCGAGAAGCAGAAACCCCTGGTCGAGATCCTCGGCCAGCACGCGCGGGGCGTGGACGCCGGCTTCGTGGAGCAGCGCCGCGACGCGAATGAAGGGGCGGCAGTCTTCCTGTTCGGGCGGCGCATCCATGATGATGCGCGTCGAACCGTCGGCGCAAAACAGGCGGAAATAGCGGCGAAAACTGGCGTCGGCCGAGGCCGGCTTCAGCACCAGAGGATCGTCGGGGAAGAGAGGACGCAGCCATTGCTGCATCCGATCGAAACGGCTCATGCGGCGGGCGAGGAACGCAGTGGTGATAAACTCGCCGATCTTAACATTGGCGCCTGCTGCACCAGGCTCAACGATCTCGCCGTCTGCCAATCCGCCCCCATGAATTCTATGCACCCGCTGCGCGGACGTCTGGCTCCGCTGTTCGTCTGCTGTGTTTCGGGCGCCGTTCTGCCGAGCCACGCCGAACCACCCCTCGTCGTTGCCGAGACCATGCCCCCGCTGCTCGTGGATCCCGCACTGCTGGGGTTGCCGGCGGCGCAGTCTCCCGGCGAATCTCCAACCGCCGAAGTGGCCAAAGAAAAAGACCAGGCCGGTACTGTTCCCGCGACGCCTGCCGGCGATGCCAAGGGGGCTCGCCCGGCCCAGCCGCCTGCGTCCCAGCCGGCAACCGCCGCCGACAAGGGGGTTCCGGCAGACAAGGCTGATGCCGGGATCTCGGAACCGCGAGCCAAGCCGCTCCCAAATGCGAGCGAGGCGCCAAGCTCTGCGCTGGCCCCAGCGTCGGCCCTGCCTGTCCCGCTGGAACCCGAATCGAAAGCGCCGGTTCTCGAGGCGGCCCCGGCGATGCGTTCGACAGTGGCCCCAATCCCTGCTGGGCAGGCCGATAGTCCCGCCACGGGGGGTGCTGGTGAGGCCGCCAAGGCCGCGGCCGAACCGCCGGACGTGGGCGCGGCCTCGATGCCCCCTGCCAAAGAGCCGGCGAGCACTTCGGCCGCATCCGGGGCCGCGCCGGTGGCGCCGGAATCGACCGAAACCAGGTCCGAAGCGCAACCGGCCACTGTTTCCGGAATGCCCCAGCAGGCGGTGCGGACGCCGCTGTCCGCGAGCGAAGCCTCCTCCCGCCGTTCGACGGCCAAGGGCGAGAAACATCTGCCGACTTTCCTGACGGCCGACCGGGTGCATGCCACCGGCCCGAACGAGACGATCGCCGAAGGAAATTCCGAACTGCGCCGTGCCGGCAAGACGCTGTTCGCGGACAAGGTCACCTATTGGCAGGACGAGGACGAAGCTGAGGCGGTGGGCAATGTGGTCCTGACCCAGGCCCAGGACCGCATCAGCGGCCCCAAGCTGCGGCTGAAACTGGGTAGCCAGATCGGTTTCTTCGAAACGCCGGACTATTCGATGACGCGAACGCCCGAGGGGGATGCTGCCGCCTCAGTGAAGACTGGAAAGTACAAAGTTCAGCGCGTCGATTGGCTCACGGGTGAGCCGTTGCCCCCTGTTCCCCGGCCCCCGATCACCGCAACGGGCTCAGCGGAACGAATGGACTTCGAGGGCGAGAACCACTACCGCATGAAGAATGCGACCTACAGCACCTGTACACCGGATAAGTACGACTGGTATGCAAAAGGCGAGACCGTGGTGCTCGATTACGATCGGGAGGTGGGCGAGGCGAAGAACATGACCCTAAGGTTCAAGGACGTCCCGTTCTTCTACGCTCCCTGGGCCGATTTCTCCCTCAGCGGCGAGCGCAAGTCGGGTTTCCTTGCGCCGACGTTCGGCAGTTCCAACCGGACGGGCCTGTCACTGATCGTGCCCTACTATTGGAATATTGCTCCCGATCTGGACGCGACCATCGCGCCGCGCATCATGACCCGGCGCGGCCTTCAACTCGGCGGGGAATTGCGGTATCTGGATGCTTACTACAGAGGTGAGTTGCACGGCGAGTACTTGCCGCGCGATCAGGTGACGGGCCAATCCCGTAGCGCCTATAGTTGGTCTCACGCGCAGAAGCTTCCCTATTACGGGTTCTCCGCTTCGGCAAAAGTGGCCGGCGTGTCGGACGATACCTATTTCACCGATCTGGGTGCCCATACCACGACAACGTCCCAAACCAACCTTCTGCGGCAAGGCACGCTCAGTTACGGCGGGGCCTGGTGGTCTACAGCGGCAACGGTACAGCGCTACCAGACTTTGCAGGATCCCGCCAAGGCGGCCGTCACAAAACCGTACGATAAGCTGCCTCAGTTGACCCTCACCGCCAGCCGGCCGGACGAGCGTGGTTTCGGGCTTTCCATGACCGGCGACTACACGGATTTTCATCACCCGACGCTGGACAAAGGCCGCCGCCTGGTGATGTATCCGCAAGTCAGCTATCCCATCGAAGGCGCGTCCTACTTCGTCAGGCCCAAAATCGGGCTGCACTACACCCGCTACAATCTGGACCGCCAGACCTCCACCGGTCCTGACAACATTACGCGCTCGGTCCCCATCGCCAGCGTCGATTCCGGGCTGATCTTCGAGCGCCAGGCCAACTGGTTTGGCCACGACCTGACGCAGACGCTGGAACCCCGGCTCTACTATCTCAATGTCCCATCCCGCGACCAAAGCCAGATTCCGCTTTTCGATACCGGGCTGGCGGACTACAACTTCGCGCAGATTTTTTCGGAGAACATTTTCTCCGGCAGCGACCGCATCGCCGACGCCAATCAGTTGACCGCTGCGGTCACGTCACGTCTGGTGACGGAAAAGGGGGTTGAAGTGATTCGCGGCGCTATCGGCCAACGCTTGTACTTCCGCGATCAGACCGTCACGCTCCCCGGCGTTGCGGCCCGTACCGATAACACCGCAGACATCCTCGCCGCCCTGTCCGGGAAGCTGACTTCCGACATTTCCATCGACACGGCTTGGCAATACAACCCTCATTCGCAAGCCACCCAGCGCGCGGTTGTGGCCGGGCGCTACCAGCCGGGGGTCAACCGGCTGCTGAATGCTTCCTACCGTTTCCAGCGCGATGTTCTCAAGGAGATCGATATTTCTGGCCAGTGGCCGGTTTATCGGGGCTGGTACGGCGTTGGCCGCTATAACTACTCGCTGCGCGAGAAGAGGCTGATCGAGGCAATCGCTGGGTTCGAATACAACGGCGGCTGCTGGGTGGGCAGATTTGTCTTCCAGCGCTTCGCGACGAACGCCCAGACAGCGACGACTTCATTCTTCGTCCAGTTGGAGTTGAATGGTTTCTCCAACATTGGCTCCAATCCGCTCAACATGCTGGCCCGCAGGATCTCGGGGTATGGACAGGTTTCCGCTTCGGCATCCGACCCCGTGTTCGGCGACTTTGAGTAGTCGAATTCCGCGACACCACAATTCGAGAGAGGCTGTATGAAGTTCGCGCACCAACTGATCGCGACCCTTGCGGTCACCGTAGCAGTGGCGGCCCACGGTGCTCCCGGCAAACCGGTGGCCGCGGATCGCATCGTGGCGGTGGTCAACAACGAGGCCATTACACACTACGAGTTGCGGGCCCGCCTGGCCCAGGTGGAGCGCCAGTTGGCGCAGCAAAAGACGCCATTGCCGCCACGGGATATTCTCGAACGGCAGATGCTCGAACGCATGATCACCGATCGGGTTCAGCTCCAGCTCGCCAACGAAAGCGGCATGCGCGTCGACGACGCCCAACTCGACAAGGCGCTGGAGCGTATCGCCGAGGGGAACCGACTTGGCTTGCCTCAATTCCGCGCGGCGCTTGAGCGCGACGGCATTGCCTGGAACAAGTTCCGCGAGGAAGTCCGCAAGGAAATACTCGTCGTCCGGGTGCGTGAGCGCGAGGTGGACAACCGGGTCACGGTGTCGGAAGGGGAAGTGGACAATTACCTTTCCAGCCCGGAGCGGGCGGCGGGTGCGGAGGAGTTTCTGATCCATCACATCCTGGTGCGCATCCCCGAGCAGGCAAGTCCGGAGCAGATCAACAAACTGCGTGCCCGGGCCGAAAAGGCGCTGGCGCAAGTGAAGTCCGGCGTGGCTTTCCCCCAAGTTGCAGCCAGTTTCTCTGACGCGCCCGATGCGCTTACCGGCGGCTCCCTCGGCTGGCGATCGTCTGACCGGATGCCGGCCCTGTTCGCGGAAACGGTCGCCAAGCTTCAGCCCGGAGACGTTAGCCCCGTGCTCCGCAGCGCCGGGGGCTTTCACGTTCTGCGCCTCGATCAGCGGCGCGGCGGTGCCATCGCCGGCAAACCCGTATTGCAGACCCACGCCCGGCACATCCTGATCAAAGTGACCGAGATCGTTCCTGACGACGAGGCGAAGCGCAAGCTGGAAGTCCTGAAAGACAGGCTCGATCACGGCGGGGATTTCGCCGAATTGGCCAAATCCCAGTCCAACGATCTCTCCGCCGCCAAAGGCGGCGATCTTGGCTGGCTCTATGCAGGGGATACGGTGCCGGAGTTCGAGCGTGCCATGGACGCCCTCAAGCCTGGAGAAATCAGCGCCCCGATACGGTCGCCGTTCGGCTGGCATCTGATCCAGGTACTGGAGCGGCGCAATCAGGATGCTTCCGCCGAACGCCAGCGGCTGGTGGCGCGCCAGGCCATCCGCGAGCGCAAGATCGAGGAGTCCTACCAGGATTGGGTGCGGCAACTGCGCGATCGGGCCTACGTGGAGTACCGCCTCGAAGAGAAATGAGGTCTATGCCATGAGCCAGGCCGTGGACGGGGAAATCCTCCCAACCCTGGCGATTACCAGTGGCGAACCGGCGGGTGTTGGCCCAGAGCTTTGCGCCACTCTGGCCCGGATGCAGGCGCAGGCCCGTCCGGTGGTGCTGGGTGACCGCGACCTGCTCGCACGCCGGGCGCGGCTCGCCGGCATTGCGGTGTCGTTTGCCGAATACGATTCCGCCAGGTTGCCGCCTGCGGGTAGTCTAGAAGTGCTTCATCTGCCTCTGGCCGCGCCCAGCGAAGCGGGCCGCCTTGATGTCGCCAATGGCCGCTACGTCCTGTCCCTGCTCGACCGCGCCGTGTCCGGCTGCCTTGCCGGGGAGTTCGCTGCCATGGTGACTGCGCCGGTCCACAAGGGCGTCATCAACGATGCCGGTGTGGCCTTCAGCGGCCATACGGAATATCTGGCGGAGAAGACCGGAACCCCCAGGGTGGTGATGATGCTGGTGGGTGGCGGCCTGCGCGTGGCCCTGGCTACCACGCATCTTGCGCTGAAGGATGTCCCGGCGGCGATCACGGTTGCCGAACTGGAACGAACCCTGCGCATTCTCGACCACGACCTGCGCCAGCACTTCGGCCTTTTCGCCCCGACCATCCTCGTGGCAGGGCTCAATCCCCATGCCGGGGAGGGTGGGCACATGGGGCGGGAGGAGATCGAAGTCATCAGCCCCGCTCTCGACAAACTGCGCCAGGAAGGCTTGTCGCTTCTCGGGCCGCTGCCTGCCGACACGCTGTTCACGCCGCGGGTGCTGAAACAGGGCGATGC
>JBAWHH010000650.1:0-2227 GCA_049593715.1 Rhodocyclaceae bacterium | reverse complement strand
GTTTAGCCGCGACGAGGCGTCAGGTCAATTTGCGAACTCAATCGGGTGCCCGGCACGCAGCAAAAGATGCCAACGCAACCCCGCTGGCGGCGAACGGATCGTGCTCAACCGCATCACCGGGGAGATTCTCGGCGTGCGCGGCGGCTTTGCCACTGCGCGGCAGGTCGAGGTCCAGCAGAAGCGAACTATGGACTCCGTTGGCCAGGGCCCGCTCCGCCTCAGGGCCGTCGCGCCGCCAGTCCACCGTGTAGCCGTCCCGGTTCAGGCCCTGCTGCACGCTTTTGCCGATCCTCGGATCGCCGTCTGGATCATCCCGCATCGGGCGGGAGTGCAACAAGGCCGTGCCCCAATGAACGCTCGAAAAACGTAGTCCATAGCATCCAGCGAGGTGTGGGACGCGAATGCGGGTGTCGGGGCGATGGGCTTAGAACGGCCTTAACTCGGTGCACCAGTTCGGGCCGCTCGCCGGCCCGCTGAAGTACGTTGCTCGATAGTTGACAACTGGTTTTCTTAATAAGAAACTGGTTGTCAAATAGCTCTCGGCAACGATCATGCAAACGCCCGTCTCGAACTTGCTCACCCAAGTCATCCTCGCCGTCTTCCGTGCCAACGGCCGTCTGCTCAGCAGCGGCGACGCGCTTGCCGCCCCCCTGGGCCTGACCAGCGCCCGCTGGCAGGTGCTGGGGGCCATCGCCATGGCCGGCAGGCCACTCTCGGCGCCACAGATCGGCGCGGCGATGGGCATCAGCCGACAGGGATCGCAGAAGCAACTGAACCTGCTTCTCGACGAAGGGATGCTGGAAGCGCTTCCGAACCCGAACAACAAGCGCTCGCCCTTGTACCGGCTGACGCCGCGCGCAACGGAGATCTATGCCGAGTTGAGCGAAATCCAGGTCGGCTGGGCGGAGCAACTCGGCGACGGCCTCGCCGCCGCCGACCTTACTGCGGCGAAACGGGTGCTCGACATCCTGTGTGAGCGGCTGGCGCCCCGGTCGGAAGGAGGACTGCAATGAAAGTCAAGCTCATCCATGCGTGCGCGGGCGCCGTCGCCTTTGCGACGATACTGGCCTTCTGGAGTTCGACGCTTATCGCCGAGTTGTTCCTATCGAATACCGCAGTCATGGCGACCAAGCAGGCCATTCTTTACGGAATGTGGCTCCTGGTGCCCAGTATCGCGCTCACCGGTGCGAGCGGTGTTGTCCTCGCCCGCCGTCGCCCGGGTCAGTTCGCCGACCGGAAGAAGGTGCGCATGCGGCTCATCGCCGCCAATGGCCTCGTGATTCTGATCCCGGCGTCGCTCTATCTCGCCAGCAAGGCCTCCCAGGGCCAATTCGATGGCGCGTTCTATTCCGTCCAGGTGCTCGAAGTGCTGGTGGGCGCGGCCCAGCTATTCTTGATGGGCCGAAGTTTTCGTGAAGGACTTGCCTTCAGCAGACAAGGCCGGCCAGCAGCCAGCGAAAAGGGGTACCGCGCGTGACTTACAGCCTGCTCAAGTTCGCCCATATCCTGGGCGCCGTGCTGATGGGCGCCGGCCTTGTCGGAGTGTGGATGGCGGATCTGCGGTCGCGCCAACTGCGGGAGCTGATCCCTTTTGCGGAAGCGGTTCGCAACATCGCCTTGTTCTACGATGGGCTGGTGGTGCCGGGGGCGCTGGTGCTGATGGCTTCTGGCACCTGGATGATCATCGAGTTCTACGGCGGCATGGCCTTTCTAGAGATTCCTTGGCTTGCGGGAATGGTGGTCCTGTTTGTCGCGGAGTTCGTCGAAGGCAATACGGTGACCCGGCTTTACTTCATGCGGATGCGGCGCATGACCGGCCTGGCGCTACCGGGCGGGCGGTTCACGCCCAAGTTGCAGCGCGAGCGGGGCAAGCTCGTGCCCTCTTTCACCCATTTCCTCGATTTGCCCGTGCTCACGCTGATCATCGCGCTGGGGGCGCTCAAACCGGACTCCTGGGCACTGTTTTTTGCCGGCGCAGCGATTGCCGTTGGCTTGGCCACTGCCCTGACGCTGTGGATTCCGCGCCTGTACCCCTGGGGGCATGAATGTGTAGCGCGCTCATTCAGGGGGTGAGTACCACGGTAGCGAGAAAATTGAGTGTCCCCGTGCGGTTCGGCAGCATTTCAAGCGTTCTAATGGGGTTTCTTGGTTACTTGTAGAACGCTTCCACCTTCCCCTTCAGGGTGATCAGCAAAGGTCTGCCCCGGCGGTCCACCTTGTTGCCCAC
>JBAWHH010000649.1:0-3732 GCA_049593715.1 Rhodocyclaceae bacterium | reverse complement strand
GTGTGCGCCACGGCCAGCTAAATCTGATCCCCGCCGACGTCGACGAGCGCGAACCCCATGCCCACCACGCGGACAGCGGTCAGCACCACGAGCACGTGCACAGCCGTCCGCGAACCTGAGCGGGCTGGCCCCAACCGCCGGGAAAGTCCGCCGGCCAGCCCCGCCACAGGCTGCCAACGGATCCGCCCGCGCGACTACGGGAAAAACGCAGGATCTTATTTCGCCGGCGCCACCGGCTGGGCAGGCTCCGGTTCGGCGACGAAAATCTCGATGCGGCGATTGTGCGCCCGCCCCTCGGCGGTACCGTTGTCGGCGATGGGCTCGCGGGAACCGCGACCGTCCACGGCGATGCGCTGCCCTGCCGCGCCACGGTCAGTCAGATAGTCCCGCGCACTGGCCGCCCGATTGACCGAAAGGGGATCGTTGATGGCATCGCTGCCCGTGCTATCCGTGTGGCCGATGATGCGCACGGTGGTCGCCGGGTTTTCCACCAGCGTCTGGGCAAATTTGTCGAGAACGGGGCGCATCTGCGGCTTGATGTTCGACTTGCCGACGTCGAACGAGATATCGCTGGGGATGTTGAGCTTGAGCTGATTGTCGGCGGTCTGGCTGACACCCACGCCCGTACCCTGTGTCGCCTGCTCCATCTTCTGCTTCTGCTCCTGCATGCGCTTGGACCAGATGTTGCCGCCAATCGCTCCGGCTGCCGCGCCGACGGCCGCACCCACCATCGCACCTTTGCCCCGGTTGTCCCTGTTCACCGCCGCGCCGAGCACGGCACCCGCCGCCGCGCCGATGCCCGCGCCTTTGGCGGTGTCCTGCTGGGTCTGGTCCATCGAGGCACAACCGCCAGCCGCAAGCGCTGCCACGATGACGCTGGAGATCAGTCGAGTACGCATGGCTTCCCTCTCCTATCGGTTTCTCGGAGCCGCAGAGTATATCCGACACCTCAAAGCGCCTTTCCGCTGGCCCCTCGGGCCTGCTGCGGCGTTACGCTGCCCGCCCCGGAAGAGGCCGGGGTTCGACGAGTTCCTGGTAAGCGTGCCAGGTGGCATGGCCGACGACGGGCATGGCGAAAACAAGACCGATATACAGCGTGGCGAAGCCGATCACGGTGAAGCCGACGATGACCAGAGCCCATACGGCCATGGCCAAAGGATTGCGCACCAGAGCGAGAAAACTGGCGATCATCGCCGTCACGGCGTCCTGGTCGCGATCCAGCATCAGGGGAATCGACACTACGCTGAAGGCGAACACCAGGATCGCGAAAAGCAGGCCGACACACACATAGGCGACAAGGAATTCGATGTTCTGAAACGACACCACCTGTTTGACGAAGTCATCCAGCGTGGGCAGCGCACTCGTGTAGAAAAGCGCAAAAGTGATCAGTGACGCCCGCGCCCAGACCAGGAAAACCACCGTCAGAATCAGCGAATAGAGACCGATGTTGCCCGCGTTGGTGCGCCAGGCGGCGAGCGTGGGGCGCAGTTCGCATGAAGCGCCAAGCGTGCGCCGCCGGCTGATCTCGTAAAGGCCGATGGCGAAAAAAGGCGCAACCAGCAGGAAACCGCACACCAGCGCAGACGTATATTCGTAGTGGCGGGCGAAAACCGTGTTCAGTACCAGCCCCATCGCCGCGAAGCAGCCGCCAAAAAACAGGCTGGCCGACGGGCACCACTTCAGATCGTCCAGACCCCGGGACACCCAACGCCATGGGGCCATTGGGGAAATACCGCTGCGAACAACAGGAAACGAGAAGTCTCTCTCCGCTTCGGGCTGGGCTGCCATGCTCTCCTCCTTTTCGGTGGCAACGCTCTAGCGGCGCGCCGTCCTGTTGCGAGAACCTCATCCTTTCACAGAATAGCTGCTGGCGTTGGCAAGGCGAGGCGCCCATGCGCTCGGCGAACCTCGGACAGCGGCCGGGCGAAGCGACCCTGCCGGGGGTCAGCCTCTTGCTGCGAAACGAACGGACAGCGAACTGCTGCGGGCCATCAGGCCCATCAGCGGGGAGGGAAGTTATGGGTGGCGCGTTGAGGGCGACGGATCAGGCGGGCACGTCCGGCTGGAGCATGCCTTCCAGGACGCAGATGCGGTCTTTCAGGAGGAGTTTTCGCTTCTTCATGCGCCGCAGCAGCAACTCATCGTGAGGCGGCGTGCTTTCGAGGCGATTGATTACCTCGTCCAGATCCCTGTGCTCAACTTCCAGTGCGTGAAGTTTGCTGCGCAAATCGGCGTTGTTGGTGAAATCCGTCATGTCCTGGAATCCATGGTCAGCCTGCTGCGGCTATGGTATGCCCGCGCCCAAGGAAAGACAACCGGGGGCGCCGAAGTGCGCCGCGGCCGCCGTTTCAACCGCCGCCGCCTCGGCTAAGCCCTTGAATCCTGGACTGCCAACCCAATCTAGGGGGTAGACGGCGCTACTCGAAAGCGCCTTGGAAAGGCAGGCAGATCATGATGATAGTTTTCGACAACCCGGTCCTGTACGTCGCCGATTTTCCGGCCGAAGGCGGCATAGAAATCATCGATAAACGTAGCGGCAGCGGGGGTTTCCTGCGCGACGCGGCAGCGCAGCGTTTCCGCGCGGCGTTCCGCACGCTCCTGGACCAGGAGCCGGATGTCGATGCAGTCGCAGACTTCATCGACGCGTTCGACCCGATGCTCAATCAGCCCGCCACCTACCACTGATCACGCAGCCCCGGCGGAACAAAGCCCCCCACGCCGGGGTGCGGCATCCACTGGCCGCGAGCCGTCGGTATTGCCGCCAGTGCGTCTGAAACCTAACATGGTTCACCCGAGACAGACGGCCAACGCAAGGTGAACAAAGCATTCGTCAAAGAAAGTGATCAGGACGACGAGGAACTGGAGGCCCCGGCGGGGCTACCGCCCGGCACCAAGAACTACATGACGGTCACCGGCCATACGGCGCTCAGGACCGAGTTGAAACACTTGGTGGAGCGGGAGCGCCCGGATCTCGTCCAGGTGGTGGCGTGGGCCGCCTCCAATGGCGATCGCTCGGAGAACGGCGACTACATCTATGGCAAGAAACGGCTGCGAGAAATCGACCGGCGCATCCGTTTCCTCATGAAGCGGCTCGAAACAGCGGTGGTCGTGGACCCAGCCGAGCAGCAGAACGTGGAGCAGGTGTTCTTCGGTGCCACGGTGACCGTTTCCGATCTCACGGACGGCGCCGCCGGCCCGGAGGAGACATTCCAGATTGTCGGCGTCGAGGAAGCGGACCCCGGCCAGGGCCGCATTAGTTGGATTTCTCCCCTCGCCCGCGCTTTACTCAAGGCGCGGGAAGGCGACGCGGTGCGTTTCCAGAGCCCGGCCGGCCAGCGCGAACTGGAAGTCGTCGCCATCCGCTACGTCAGTTAGGGCCGCATGCCAGGTCCCGATTATTCGATCCAGATGGCGGAGCTTGCCGCGGCAGACTTGCTGCGGCGGCGGCGCACGCTCGAGTCCCCCCAGGGTGCGCACGTGCGCACCGGCGGCGAGTCGCGCCTATCCTTCTGCAGCAATGACTATCTAGGCCTAGCCAACCATCCACGGCTCGTGGCAGCCGCCACGGATGCCGTGGCCCAGCACGGCGTCGGCAGCGGCGCCTCCCACCTGGTCAGCGGCCATCACGCGCTGCACCAGGCGCTGGAGGACCGGCTCGCCCGCTTCATGGGGCGCCCGTGCCTGCTGTTTTCCAGTGGCTACATGGCGAACATCGGCATCCTGCCGGCCCTG
>JBAWHH010000648.1:0-1880 GCA_049593715.1 Rhodocyclaceae bacterium | reverse complement strand
CGGTGGTTTTGGTGCCTGAGTGAGAGGCGGGAAAGGCCGGCGCCGAGGGGCGCCGGCTCAATCTGCGGGAAGGCAGCCCGGCGGGTGGCGCGATGTCAGGCGACACCACGCGCAGGGCCTAACTGGGAGGCTTTTGGCCGAAGGCGATGCTCAGCCGTCGATAGCGGCGTTGGTGTAGACGGCCTGGGTGTCGTCCAGATCCTCGAGAGCGTCGAGGAGCTTCTGCATCTTCACCGCATCGTCGCCAGTGAGGGGCGTTTCGTTTTCAGGGCGCATCGTGACTTCCGCCATCTCGGGTTTCAACGCGGCTTTTTCCAGCGCCTGCTTCACGCCCTCGAAATCGTTGGGCACGCACAGCACTTCGATGCTGCCGTCTTCGTTGGTCAGCACGTCCTCGGCGCCGGCTTCCAGCGCCGCTTCCATGAGCTTGTCCTCGCTGGTGCCAGGGGCGAACAGGAACTGGCCACAGTGCTTGAACATGAACGACACCGAGCCATCGGTGCCCATGTTGCCGCCGTGTTTGGAGAAGGCATGGCGCACTTCCGCCACCGTGCGGGTGCGGTTGTCGGTCAGGCAATCCACCATCACCGCCGCGCCGCCGATACCGTAGCCCTCGTAGCGGATTTCCTCATAGCTCACGCCTTCCAACTCGCCGGTGCCTTTCTTGATGGCGCGGTCGATGTTGTCCGCCGGCATGTTCACGCCCTTGGCTTTTTCGACGGCCAGCCGCAGGCGCGGATTAAAACCGGCATCCCCGCCGCCCATCTTGGCGGCTACGGTGATTTCCTTGGCGAGCCGGGAGAAGATCTTGCCGCGCTTTTCGTCCTGGCGGCCCTTTCTATGCTGAATATTGGCCCATTTGGAATGTCCGGCCATGGGGAGTGCTCCGAAAATGATGAGAAGAACGGGTTGGCGCGGGAGTGTACCATCGGGATGGTGTCACGTAAAATACGTGCAACACGTTGTAGACGTGTGATCAGCATCACTGGTCGGAGAGTGCTTTGAAACAGAACATCACGATTTCCCTCGATACCGAAGTGCTGCGGGAAGCCAAGGTGCTCGCAGCCAAGCGCAACACCAGCGTCAGCAGGCTGCTGGCGGATGAACTGGAAGCCACGGTGCGCCGCGACCAGGATTACGAGCGTGCCAAGCGCGCCGCGCTGGATCTGATGGAGAACGCCAAAATGGATCTCGGCGGTGCGCCGATCCCGCGCGAAGAACTCCACCGGCGGGGAAAGGACGAGCCGGCATGACCACTGGCCGCACCTTCGTCGATACCAACATCCTCTTCTACGCCTTCGATGCGGCTGCCGGCCTGAAGAGCGAGATTGCCGCGGCGCGCCTGAAAGCGCTTTGGAACGACGGGAGCGGCGTCTTGAGCCTGCAGGTTCTCCACGAATTCTTTGCCAATGCAGTGCGCAAGCTCCCGGGCAAAGGCTCGGGCTGGGCGCGCGACATCGTGCGGGAATACAGCACTTGGCTCGGTTCGGCGGCGGACTTCGGCACAACCCTTCGCGCGATGGAACTGGTGGAAAACCGCCGTTTGGCGTTCTGGGATGCCCTGATCGTCGCCGCGGCGATCGACAACGGCGCCACCACCTTGCTTAGCGAAGGCCTCACCCACGGCCAGCTCATCGCCGGGGTGCGCATCGAAAACCCGTTCCTCGCTACGTGAATCGCAGCCGGCGGGTCAGCGGCGGCGCCGCTTGACGACGGCCGCCACCGCGTCAGCGTGGGCCGGTAGATCAAAGACCGCCGGATCGAAGTTCTCGCCCAGCCACTCCAGAAGCTCTTCGCGGTCCGGGTTGGCCGGATCCGCCGCCACCGCCAGCATCTCCGCGTAACCCCAGGGCCCGCCGCAGTCCTCCGGCGGACAAGCA
>JBAWHH010000647.1:0-2484 GCA_049593715.1 Rhodocyclaceae bacterium | reverse complement strand
CCGGTTTCCTGCACCAGCGCCACCGGTTCATCGTTCACCACGGCGGCACTGGCGTGTACGACGGTGGCGTGATCCGCCTCGACGCGCCAGCCGAGTTCCCGTCCGAGCAGATCCACCGCCAGCGTCTGGCCCACGTCCGAAGCGGTCGTCAGCACCGCCGTGGCGCCCAGCGCGACGCCGAGGCGCTGCGCCAGGACGTTGGCGCCGCCGAGATGCCCGGAGAGCACCGGAATGGCGAAGCGCCCCGCCTCGTCCAGCACTACCACTGCCGGGTCGGTTTCCTTGTCCATCAGATAGGGGGCGATCAGCCGCACCAGCGCGCCCAGCGAAAAAATGGCGACCAGTCCTTCGTGGCCGGCGAACAGGGCCGGCAGGGTATCGCCGATTCGGCCCTGGTAACAGGTGGCGGCACCCGGCGCGACCAGTTCCGCTTCGGCACGGAATTTTTCCGGCGCGAACAGCTTCGCCCCCGGGAGGGCGGCGAGAACCCGCCCGGCCAGCACGATGCCGGCGCGGGTGAGAGCGATGACCGCGACCCGCTCGGGGCGGGGAATCTCCATCGCGCTCACGACCGGCCTTCCCGGCGACGAACCATCATGCGACGGCGGCCAGCGGTGCACGCCCGCCGCAGCCGCGCTGCAACTGGCTCGGTCGCCGCCGCTGGGGATTGCGGATCATCATCAGGGACAGGTATTCGACCTTTTCCCCCGCCAGGGTACGCACGTCATCAACGATCCGCTCCTCCGGCGTGCCGACCTTCTCCACGAACACCGCTTCAGCCACCAGACCGCGACGTTCCAGTAGCGCCAGCACGTCATCGAGCAACGGCTTCACCTTGAGCAGCACCAGGGTGTCGAACTCGTCGAGCAGGTGTTCGATGACGCCGATGCCGTAGGCACTGGGGATCACCGCCAGGGTGTCGTCGGTGTCGGCCAGCGGCTGGCCCACCGCCGCCGCCGCGGCACAATAAGAAGTGACGCCGGGGAGAACATCCACTTTCACCCCGGGCTCCAGCTCACGCAGACAGCGGGAAAGATGGCCGAACGTGGAGTAGGTGGAGGCGTCGCCCTCCACCAGGAAAGCGAGGTCGCGCCCCTCCCGCAGCACCGCCAGCGCCTGCGCCGCCGCATCGGCCCAGGCGCGGACCAGCAGATCCGGTTGGCTGGTCATGGGAAAAACCAGCGCGACCGCATCCTCCGGCACGGCCAGCCCGCCCCGGCGCACGATGTCCAGCGCGTAGGAATCGCCCCCCAACCTGCGCACCGGGTAAGCCCAGCGGGCGCTGCCGTTGAGCACCGCCCAACCGCTGCGGGTGATGAGATCCGGATCGCCCGGACCGAGGGAGACGCCAATCAAGCGTCCGCAAGTGCTGGTCATATTTCCTCCTTGATGGTGGTGACGATCCACACCGGGTTCTGCGCCGCCATCCGGTGTTTGTCGAGAATCGGGCGGCTGTGGGCCACGCTGATCTGGCTAGCTTCCCAGCGCGCTCTGGCGGTCTCCAGGGCAGTGGTGGTGGTGGCGAGGTTCTCCAGCGTGGCGAAGTTCATCACCAGCCGCCCACCGGGCCGCAGCCGGGCCAGGCACAGCGAAATCAATTCCGCCAGTTCGCCGCCGGAACCGCCGACGAACACGGCGTCCGGGTCGGGCCAAGTCTCCAGCCCCTCCGGCGCCTTGCCCTGCCTCAGCGTGTAATTGGTGATGCCGAAGCGGCGGGCGTTGGCGCGCGCTTGGGCGGCGCGCGCAGCATCTTTCTCCATCGCCCAGACGTGGCCGGCGGCGGCCAGCCGCGCCGCTTCGATGCCCACCGACCCCGAGCCGGCGCCGATGTCCCAGACCACCGAATCCGCCTGCAGCCCAAGGCGGGCCAGGGAAACGGCACGGACTTCCCGCTTGGTGACGAGACCCCCACCCGCTTCGCCGCGATCTCCGTCTGGCGGCAGGAACTCGCCATCGTCCAGCCCAAGCAGCGGCCAGAGAGGCGGCGCTGCCATTCTTTCCAGCAGCACCACGTTCGGGTCGGGAAAAGTGCGTGCCACGGCCGTGGCCGGCATCAAGTCTGGAAACAGCACTTCGTCCGACCGCAGCAGACGGCAGGCGACGGACAGCCGGAACTGCTCTCCCAGGCCGGCGGTAACCAGGGCCAGGGCAATGCGGTCGGGGCCGTTGGCCGGCGAGGACAGGCACAACACCCGGTCGTGGCGCGCCACGGCGCGCAATAGCGGATAGAGCCCATGCTGCGGCGTGGCACTTGCGTCCCCCGGCCATTCGCCGCTGTCGGGGCCGTGGATCGAGACGATGTGCGCCTCCGCCCAAGGCCGTTTCAACCGGGCGCACGCAATCTGCAATGTCGACGGCGCCGGCAGCACTTCCACGGCATCCGCCCCCAGCGCCTCGATCAAACGGGGAGCCAGGCCGTGGCACGCACTTTTCCCGACCCGAACGTGGTGCTGCTGGAAAGAATGGCAGCGCCGCCTCTCTGGC
>JBAWHH010000646.1:0-2469 GCA_049593715.1 Rhodocyclaceae bacterium | reverse complement strand
AGTTTCCTTAACGCATTCCTGCCCATGGCGGGGGTGATCCTGTTCGTTGGCGCCCTGTTGTTGCGGGAGCCCGATTTCGGCGCTTTCGTGGTCGTGGCGGCTATCGCGTTCGGCATCCTGTTCCTGGGCGGCATGAACGCGCGGCTGTTCCTGCTGCTGACGATCATCGCGGTGGCGGGGTTTGTCCTGCTGATCTGGACTTCGCCCTACCGGCGGGATCGGTTGCTCGGTTTCATGGATCCCTGGAAGGATCCCTTTGGCACGGGTTACCAACTGTCCCACGCACTGATTGCGTTCGGGCGCGGCGAGGTGCTGGGAGTGGGCCTGGGAGGCAGCGTGGAGAAGCTGTTCTACTTGCCGGAGGCCCACACCGACTTTCTGCTCGCCGTGATCGCCGAGGAACTGGGCCTGGTTGGCGTCATCACCGTGGTGATGCTGTTCGCGGTTTTCGTGCACCGCGCGTTCCTCATCGGCCGGCAGGCCTTCGCCCTGGAGCGCGTCTATGCCGGGCTGGTCGCCCAGGGCATCGGCGTGTGGATCGGCGTGCAGTCCTTCATCAACATGGGCGTGAACATGGGCGTGTTGCCTACCAAGGGCCTCACCTTGCCGTTCATGAGCTTCGGCGGCTCCGGCATCCTCGCCAATTGCCTCGCCGTCGCGGTGCTGTTGCGCATCGACTGGGAGAACCGGCGCCTGATGCGGGGGGTGAAGCCGTGACCCGCACGCGCACGCTGATGGTCATGGCCGGCGGCACGGGCGGGCACGTTTTCCCCGGCCTGGCGGTGGCCGACTACCTGCGCGACCACGGCTGGCGGGTGGTGTGGATGGGCAATCCGGAAGGAATGGAAGCCCAGTTGGTGCCGGGCCGCGGCTACGAGATGGCCTGGGTGCGCTTCGGCGCCCTGCGCGGCAAGGGACTGGTGCGCAAGCTGTTGCTGCCCCTCAATCTGCTGCGCGGCTTCTGGCAGGCGTTCCGCGAACTGGGGCGTGTGGGCCCCGATGTGGTGCTGGGCATGGGCGGCTACATCACTTTCCCCGGCGGCATGATGGCGGTGCTGCGCGGCATCCCGTTCGCCATTCATGAACAGAACTCCGTCGCGGGGCTGGCGAACAAGGTATTGGCGAAGGTCGCCGACTGCGTGCTGACCGGTTTCCCCGAAACGGTGGGCAAGGGCCGGCACGTCGGTAATCCGGTGCGCGATGTCATCGCATCGCTTCCGGCGCCGGCTCAGCGTTACAGCGGGCGCAGCGGACCGATCAACCTGCTCGTGGTGGGCGGCAGCCTGGGCGCCGCGGCTCTCAACGAGTGCGTGCCCAAGGCGCTGGCGCTGATTTCTGCGGAGAAGCGACCCAGCGTCGTGCACCAGGCCGGTGCGCGGAACATCGATGGTCTCCGTTCCGGTTACCAGTCGGCCGGCGTCAAGGCGGAAATCCTGCCTTTCATCGACGACATGGCGGCGCGTTACGCCTGGGCCGATGTGGTGCTGTGCCGCGCCGGGGCGCTGACGATCGCGGAACTGGCGGCAGCCGGCGTGGCGAGTCTGCTGGTGCCTTATCCCCACGCCGTGGACGACCACCAGACCGAGAACGCCCGCTTCCTCGAAAGGACCGGCGGCGCTGTGCTGCTGCCCCAGGCGGAATTGTCGCCGCAGCGGCTGGCACAATTGCTTGGCGACCTGTCGCGCCATGAACTGGCAGCAATGGCCGAAAAGGCGCGTGGCGTTGCGCGCCCGGACGCTACCCGCACCGTGGCTCAGGCCTGTCTGGAACTGGTGAAAGCATGAAGCACAAGGTCAGTCACATCCATTTCGTGGGCATTGGCGGCTCCGGCATGAGCGGCATCGCGGAAGTGATGCTCAATCTGGGCTATGTCGTCAGCGGTTCCGACCTGGGCGAAAACGCCGCGACGCGCCGCCTCGCCAGCCTCGGCGCGCGGGTCGTCACCGGCCATGCTGCCGCCAACATCCAGGGGGCGGATGCGGTGGTGACCTCTACCGCGGTGAAGGGCGACAACCCGGAAGTGATCGCCGCCCGCGCCAAGCGCGTGCCGGTGGTGCCCCGCGCCATCATGCTGGCGGAACTGATGCGCCTGAAGCAGGGCCTGGCAATCGCGGGAACCCATGGCAAGACCACGACCACCAGCCTGGTGGCCAGCATCCTGGCGGAGGGTGGGCTGGATCCGACCTTCGTCATCGGTGGACGGCTCAACTCGGCGGGGGCCAATGCGCGCTTGGGCGCCGGCGAATTCATCGTCGTCGAGGCCGACGAGTCCGACGCCTCCTTCCTCTACCTGCAGCCGGTGGTGGCGGTGGTGACCAACATCGACGCCGACCACATGGAGACCTATGGCCACGATTTCGCCCGGCTGAAACAGGCTTTCGTCGATTTCGTGCAGCACCTACCGTTCTACGGCGCTGCCATCCTGTGCGAAGACGACGCCAACGTGCGCGAGATCATGCCGTTTATCTC
>JBAWHH010000645.1:0-5026 GCA_049593715.1 Rhodocyclaceae bacterium | reverse complement strand
TGCCAAGCCATTTTCGACGCCTGCCGCGCCGCCATTGCGGAGGGCTGGATGTGCGAGCGCGAAGCCGGCGGCATCCGCTACGGCCGGGTGATCAGACCGGGACCGGGCACGGACGGATTCAGCGTGGACGTGGTGGATATGAACGAGATCGCCGGCCCCCATCACCGCCACCCGAACGGGGAGATAGACCTCGTCATGCCGCTCACCGAAGGCGCCCAATTCGACGGCCGCGGCGCCGGTTGGGTCGTCTACGCTCCGGAGAGCGCCCATCGGCCGACGGTGAGCGGGGGCCGCGCTTTGGTGCTGTACCTGCTGCCGGACGGCGCCATCGAATTCACCCGCGCGTGAGCGCCCCCACACAACGAAACTTCAACCATGACCCTCTACGACCTCGGCGGCCGGTCCGCCCCGGCGCCCCATCACCCGATCCGCTTCGCCGAAGTGGGCGGCCACCGGCTGGAGTACATGGATATTCCGGCCCATCAGGTCCGCCGACCACCGCTGATCTTCATGCACGAAGGACTTGGCTCCGTGACGATGTGGCGCGATTTCCCCGCCGCAATGGCCGCCGCCACCGGCTGCCGCACCATCGTCTATTCGCGCCCCGGCCACGGCCGGTCTTCCCCGTTCCGCGGCCCCCACACGCCCCGCTTCATGCAGCAAGAGGCGCTGGAATTGCTGCCAGCCCTGCGCCAGGCCCTCGGCATCGAAAAGCCGCTGTTCATCGGCCATTCCACCGGGGCCTCCATGTCCCTGATCCACGCCGGCGCCGGCCGCTGGGACGTGGCGGGGGTGGTGGCGATGGCGCCGCTGTGTTTCGTCGAGCCCTCCAACCTGGAAAGCATCCGCAACGCCAGAGACGTGTTCCTCAGCACCGACATGAAACAGAAACTCGCCCGCTACCACGACGATGCGGATGCCGTTTTCTGGAGCTGGAACGACATCTGGCTCGACCCCGCCTTCGCTTCCTGGAACATCGCCGCCGACCTGGCCGGCATCCGCTGCCCGGTGCTGGCGGTGCTGGGGGAAGACGATGAATACAGCACGCAGTTGCAGATCGACGCGATTCTGGAACATGCGAAGAGCGCGCAGAACGTGGAATACCTGCGCCTGGCCGACTGCCGCCACTCGCCCCACCGCGACCAGCCGGAAGCGGTGATGGCGAGCCTGATCCAGTTCATCGACGCCGTGGCGGCATGACCGGATCGCCCGCACTGAACGATATCGCGCTCCGTTGCGGCGCGAATATGCGAGGGAAACCGCCCTGAACTCCCCTGTTTTCGTCCTCCACCGGTCACGCAGAATCGTCGTCTGCACCGCGTGGTGCGGCCTTTAGGGAGAATAACGATGAAGTTCCGGGTCAAAACCGCTTTGATCGGCGCGGCTCTTTTTGCTGCTCTTTCCGTTCCCGCTCTGGCCCAAACAGCCAAGCAGACTGTTCCCGCCTGGACCGTGGTGCCGACCACCCAGGCGTTGAATCCGAACGGCAGTTGCCCGTCCGAGTATTTCGCCACCCAATACGAGGGTGCAACCAAATGCGTGAAGTGCCCGCGAGACACGCCTTACGAAGAAAGCTTGCGCAAATGCGTGAAGTGCCCGCCCGGAATGACTTTCGACGGTACATCAAAGTGTGAAAGATAGCCGGCTGGCTTTGGGCGGCTGACACAGGATGCCGCCGTTTTGCCGGAGGATATCTTCGACAAGAGGGGCGGCCCGGATTCCCACAGACGAGCCGAAGCCGGCCTCTCCCTGCAGCCGATCAGTAGATCCGCGATTCGCCCGGCGGACGGGTCTTGAAGCGCTTGTGCACCCAGTAATACTGCTCCGGCGCTTCGCGCACGCAGGCTTCGATGTAGGCGTTCATGCGCAGGGTGTCCGCTTCCGCGTCGGCGCCGGGGAAATCGGCCCAGGGTTCGCGGATGTCGAGCATGTAACCATCGGGCAGCATGCGGGCGATGCAGGGCAGCACCACGGCACCAGTGAGGCGGGCCAGCCGGGAAACGCCGGGAATGGTGGCGGCGGGGACGCCGAAGAACGGGACGAACAGGGCATCGCGCGGGCCGTAGTCCATGTCCGGCAGGTAGTAGAGCGGCCGCCCCGCCCGCAGCGCTTTGACGATGGGGCGCATCCCCTCCTGGCGCGACAGGATGAACTGGTCCCCGAAGCGGGTGCGGCCGTGGTACAGCAGACGGTCGATGACCGGATCTTTCTGCTTTGAATAGACGCTCGCCGCGTTGATTTCCAGGGCCAGACGGGTGGCGCACATGTCCAGGCCGACGAAGTGGGGCACCAGCAGGATCAGGGGCTTGCCTTCCAGCGCCCGCAACCGCTCCAACCCTTCGATGCGCACCAGCCGGCGCATGCGCTCGGCGCTGGCCCACCAGCACAGATTGCGCTCCAACATGCTGCGCATCACCAGTCGCAGGTGGCGCCGCCCCAGCGTCTCGCGATCGGCGGCGGACATTTCAGGGAAGCACAGGCGCAGGTTGGTCAGGGTTACTTTGCGGCGCTCCCGGGCCAGCGGATAGGCCAGCGTGCCAAGGAATGAGCCCAGCGCAGCCAGCGCCGGAAGCGGAAGCCAGTGCAGCAGCCACAACAGCGCAACCCAAACCCGGGTCATGCGTGCCCCGTCCTGGTTTCCTCGTCAGGCGGTGGGGCACCGGCGGGTTTCTTGTAGCGGTTGTAGCCCCACAGGTACTGGGCGGGACAGCGCCGGATCAGCGCTTCGATGCTGCGATTGATGGCCTCGACGCGCTCCGCCGGCAAGCCTTCCACCGCGACCGGCGGCGCCGAAAAATGGAGGTGGAAACCGCCGCCCGCGGGCAAGCGCTCGGCGTACACAAAAACCAGCGCCGTGTTCGGAATTGCCGCCAGCCGCGCCGCCAGGGTCATGGTGTAGGCACGGCGGCCGAAAAACGTCCCCCACAGCCCTTCGCCCTTGCTGGGCACCTGGTCCGGCAGCAGGCCGATGGCCTCGCCGCCGCGCAGGGCGCGCATCAGCGCCCGCACGCCGGACAGGTCGGCCGGAACGGTGCGCATGCCGGCACGCCCACGGCCAGCCTCCATGATCGGCCGCAGCCAGGCGCGCTTGGGCGGGCGGAACAGCACTGTGATCGGCACGTGCGTGGCGATGTACTGGCCAACCATGTCGAAACAGCCGAGATGGGGCGTGACGAAAAACAGGCCCTGCCCCCGCGCCCGGGCCGCTTCGGCCACTTCCCAGCCGCTGACGGCGACGACGTGGCGGAGGATCTCCGGCTGGCTGCGCTGCCAGATGTAGGGCAGTTCCAGCATCTGGCGCCCGGTGTGGGCCACTACTTCGGGCCACAGTTCCCGCGCCTGCGCCGGAAACGCCTGTTCCAGATTGGTCCGCAGGTTGCGGCGGTAGGACGGCGAGAGGAGATACACGGCCCATCCCAGCGCCACGCCGAGGTGTTGCAGCGCAGTCAGGGGAAGACGGCCGAGGAGGCGGAAAATCAGGCCAGCCATGGGGAGAACTGGTTCGAAACGTCAAACCACGATGCGGTGAATGGGGATTGCGGCACGATCAGTGCAAAAAGGGCGAAACTAGGTGTTTGACCGGAGAAAAGCGCCCGACTAGAATCTGCGCTCCGCCGAGTTAACAGGACAACTTGCAGGGCGGGTTAAAAATACTGCTAAAGCGTCACCTGCTCTTGTTCCCTGGGCCGGTAACGCCGGATCCAAATGTTCAACCGGGGACACTTCTAGTACGGAGCAAGAGCGCATGTCCAGCGACTACCTGTTTTCTTCCGAGTCGGTTTCCGAAGGCCACCCCGACAAGGTGGCTGACCAGATTTCCGATTCGATTCTCGACGCGATTCTAGCGCAAGACCCCCGCGGCCGCGTGGCTTGCGAGACGCTGGTATCCACCGGCCTGGTGGTCGTATCGGGCGAAATCACCACCAGCGCCCACATCAACTACATGGAAATCGTGCGCGACACGGTCCGCCGCATCGGCTACGACGATTCCGAGATCGGCTTCGACCACCGCTCTTGCGCCGTCCTCACGGCGCTGAACCGGCAGTCGCCGGACATTGCCCAGGGCGTCAACGAAGGCGAGGGCCTGGATCTGGACCAGGGCGCCGGCGACCAGGGCCTGATGTTCGGCTACGCCAGCAACGAGACGGCCAGCCTGATGCCTTTCCCCATCTACTACGCCCATCGCATCATGGAGCGCCAGGCCGAAGTGCGCCGCGATGGCCGCCTGCCCTGGCTGCGCCCCGACGCGAAGAGCCAGTTGACAGTGCGCTACGTGGACGGCAAGCCGGTCTCCATCGATACCGTGGTGGTTTCCACCCAGCACAGCCCCGATGTCTCCCACGCCCAGTTGAGCGAGGCAGTGATCGAGGAGATCATCAAGCCGGTGCTGCCCAAGGACATGATCGAGGGCAAAGTGCGCTATCTGGTGAACCCCACCGGCCGCTTTGTGGTCGGCGGTCCCCACGGCGATTGCGGCCTGACCGGGCGCAAGATCATCGTCGATACCTACGGCGGCGCGGCGCGCCACGGCGGCGGCGCGTTCTCGGGCAAGGATCCCTCGAAGGTGGACCGCTCCGCGGCCTATGCCAGCCGCTACGTCGCCAAGAATATCGTGGCAGCGGGACTGGCCGAGCGCTGCGAAGTGCAGGTAGCCTACGCTATCGGCATCGCCAAGCCGGTGTCGCTCATGGTCAACACCTTCGGCACCGGCAAAGTCAGCGACGAGAAGATCGTGGAGCTGATCGGCAAACATTTCGACCTGCGTCCCAAGGGCATCATCGCCGCGCTGGATCTGCTGCGCCCGATCTACGCCAAGACCGCCGCCTACGGCCACTTCGGCCGTGACGAGCCGGAATTCACCTGGGAAAACACCGACAAGGCCGCAGCACTGCGCGCCGACGCCGGGCTGTAAGCTGCAAAACGACGGGCCGCGCTTCGGCGCGGCCCGTTTGCGTGAACTTTTGCCGCCGGATGACGATAACCCCCCCTGTATAATCAAGGCATTCCGAGGAGCGTTGCAAGGTGC
>JBAWHH010000644.1:0-9780 GCA_049593715.1 Rhodocyclaceae bacterium | reverse complement strand
AAGGACGGTCGCGCCGCGGGCGGTCGCTTTGCGCTCGAACTCTTCCAGCCAGACGTCCAAGTCCGCCAGGACGCGGTCGCGGATCACCCTCGCGGCCTCCCGCGTCGCTTCGAATTCCGGCAGCTCCGTGATGGACAGAGCGCGCTTGTCGACAAACTTGCCCTTCGACACCTTGAGGTTCGCCTGCAGCACCGGATCGTTGAGCTTGGCGGCGACCCGCGCCTTGAAGTTCATGGACTGGACTTGCATGGCTTAACCTGCGTTGTCGGCGTTAGCAAACGAGGACGGACAGAAACCGGGCGCGTCGGCAATCTGCATGGCTTCAATCGAGGGGCCCCGCCAGCACCTCTGCCACGTGCAGCACCTGGGTCGTCTCATCTCCCATGCGCCGCAGTTTGCCTTCGATGTTGAGCAGGCAGCCGAGATCGCCCCCCACGACCGCCGTTGCTCCCGCAGCCTGGATGTTGACGCACTTGCGCTCGGCAATGCGCGCCGAAATATCGCCAAACTTGACGGCGAACGCACCGCCGAAACCACAGCATTCCTCCGCAGCGGGCATCTCCCGCAGCACCACGCCGGGCATGCTTGCCAGCAAGGCGCGCGGCTGGTCCTTGATACCGAGTTCGCGCAGGCCCGAGCACGAGTCGTGATAAGTGATGTCGCCGCAGAAATCCCCCGGGACCGTTTCTACACCCAGCACGCTGACCAGGAAATCCGTCAGTTCAAAAGTTTTGGCGGCCAATTGGGCTGCGCGAGGGGCGTTTTCAGAATCGTCGCGAAAGACGTCGGCGTAATGCGCACGGATGGTGGCGGCGCAGGAACCCGAGGGCAACACGACATAGTCGCAGCCGTCGAACTCGGCGATGAGCTTCAGCGCCAGGGCGCGGGTTGCGGCACGGTCACCGGCGCTGTAGGCGGGCTGGCCGCAGCAGGTCTGGCGCGCCGGCACCACGACTTCGCAGCCGGCAGATTCCAGCAGCTTGAGAGCCGCGAAGCCGATGCGCGGCCGCATCAGGTCCGCCAGACAGGTCACAAACAGACCAACACGCATGGGCTCTCCCGGTTCGTCGAAGACTGGAACGGTATTTCGTATGGCGAAGCGGACCAATTGCTATAGTATTTGACGATGAACCAGAACGCGAGCCGTTCGCTTTCGGCGGGGGAAGCGAAGAACCCGATTCAGGTCGTCGAGCGCATGATGAAGCTGCTCGACGTGCTCTCTTATTACCTCGAACCGGTGAGCCTGAAGCAACTGGCCCAGGAGACCGGGCTGCACCCCTCCACCGCCCACCGCATCCTCTCGGCGATGACCGCCAGCGGTTTCGTCGAGCGCCACGATCCGGGCTCCTACGGCCTCGGCATCCGCCTCTTGGAACTAGGCAATCTGGTCAAGGCGCGCATCAATATCCGCGATACGGCGATGCAGGAAATGCAGAAACTGCATGAACTGATCGGCGAGAGCGTGAACCTCGGGGTACGCCAGGGCGACGAAATCGTCTACGTCGAGCGCACCTCCAGCGGCCGCTCGTCGATCAAGGTGGTTCATCTTGTCGGCACCCGTGCCCCCCTGCACACCACGGCGGTGGGCAAGCTCTTCCTGGTGGAGGACGGCGCACAAAAAGTGCGGGACTACGCCAAGCGCACCGGCCTGCCCGGTTTCACCAGCAATTCGCTGACCACGCTGCAGGCGCTGGAGAAGGATCTTGACCGGGTGCGCCGCCACAGCATCGCATTCGACAACGAAGAGGCGGAAACCGGCCTGCGCTGCATCGCCGCCGGCGTGCGCGACGACACCGGCGAACTGGTGGCGGGCATATCCGTTTCGGCCCCCGCCGAGCGCTACATCCCCGACTGGGCGCCGATGGTGCGCGACGCGGCGGACGCCATTTCCCGCGCCATCGGGTACACACCCCCCGCCAAGCGCTGAACGGTCACGGCTGCTCCGGCACCGAAGCCGACGAGACGGCCTTGAGGACGAAGGGCGCAAGCTTCTCCGGGATCTTGATCAGTTCCAGGGCCGCGGCATGGCCTTCGGGCGACATCTTTTTCCATGTTTTGCGCAGGATATCGGCGAGCTTTTCCTCCCCCTGGTGGCCGTGCTTGGCGACGAAGTCCTCCAGGTAGTGCTCCAGGAAAACCAGATCGACCACGTCCTCCAGTGCCTGGGTTTCGGGGTTGGTTTTCAGCCCCTCCTTGCGCAACAGCGAGTGAACCTGGCGGATGGTGTCCGCATCGTAGCCCACGTCCTGGAGGATGGCCGAAGCGGTATCCGCATGGAACTTCTTCAGGCGGGTGCGCCATTGCTTGTAGCCGATAGTGGTCTGAGGATAGTCGCCACGGGGAATCGCCCAGCGGCGGATGTGCTGGCAGCGCGCAGCGAGCTGTAGCGCCTCGGAAGCCTGGGGAGCGAAACGGGCGAGCATGGCGCTCAGGCGCTGCCCATAGACGAGTTCCTTCGCTTGCGGCTGGCCATCCACGATTTCCCGGTTGGGGTCTTCGGCGTTGGCGGCGTCGAACCGGCCGAGCGCACGTTCAAAGCGATTCGGGTCGCGAATCATAGAGTTCCTCCACAAGCCGTTGGCAAAAGCGGAAAGGGCCGACGACAACGCGTCGGCCCCGCGGGGACTTCAGGGCGCCGGATCGCGAACGAACCGGCCGCCGGCAACCGGTCAGCTAGTCCGCCCGGCGCCCAGGGAGGCGCTTTCAATCCAGCGCTTGATGCGTCTGGCGTCGGCAATCCGCGTCGTTTTGCCGAGGGAATCGAGCAGCACGATGATAGTCGGTTTCTGGTTGAGCCAGGCCTGCATGACCAGGCAGCGGCCGGCTTCGCTGATGTACCCGGTCTTGGAAACGCCGATCTGCCAGTCCGGGCTGCTCACCAGCGCATTGGTATTGTGGAAAGTGCGCGTGCGGCCGTTGATTTCGACCGAGTACTCCGTGGTGGTGCTGAACTCGCGGATCAGGGGGTAACCCGAAGCCGCCGCCACCATCTTTACCAGATCCCTGGCGCTGGAAACGTTTCCGGCATTGAGGCCGGTGGGATCGAAGAACCGAGTGTCGCTCAGGCCGATGGATCGGGCCTTCTGATTCATCGCCTGAATAAAGGCCGGGTTGCCGCCGGGGTAGTTCCGGGACAGGGAAAACGACGCCCGGTTCTCCGACGACATCAGGGCAAGGCGCAGCATATCTTCGCGGCTGAGGCGGGTGCCTACGGCGAGGCGCGAATGGCTGCCGCGCAGCATATCGACGTCTTCATCGCCGATGGCAAGCATCTCCTCCAGACTGGGTCGGCTGTCCAGGACCACCATGGCTGTCATCAGCTTGGTGATCGATGCGATGGGAAGCACGGCACCGGAGTTTTTCTCGAACAGCACGGCACCGGAGGCCTGATCCTGCACCACCGCCGCCGCAGAACGCAGCAGAGGATTGCCGTCCTCGTCGGTTGCATAGCGGTTCACGTCCCGGTCCGCGGCAGCCAGGGCAGCCTGTCTTCTGGCCTCGCGCTGGGCGACGACGCGCTGGTGGCGGGTCATGTTGGACTTCGCCACCGGGGCACCCGAAGCCTTGGCCACCACAACTTTGCGAGCGCCGCGACCGGTCTCGCCCGATCTTGCGGCGACCACTTTCCGTTCGGCCGCGGCGTGGCCCTTGGAACCGGAAACCTTGCTTGCTGCCACTGCCGGACGCGCTTTGGCCGCCTTGCTGCTAGCCACGGTCTTGTGGCTGGCAGCCCCTTTGTTGCCGGCAGCCTGCTTGGTGGGCTTGGCCTTGACTGCGGTTTTTGCTGCCCCGGGCCTCTTGGCTTGAGCCGCATATGCGTCAAGGGGAAGCGTGAAAGCGATGCCGACCAAGGCGGCCACTACCAGGGGGATTGCCCTTCTCAGTTTCATGTTCAACAGCTCCTCGAGAGCCTGCTCCGAATTCCCTCGAAGTCTAACGATCTGCCCCAGTTTTGCAAGTTGAAATAAGAGGATAAATCCCCCTATTTAAGTGAATTCAGAGGTTTCCGAGGCCCCTTAGGGCGACGAAGGGCTTTTTGGCCCCGGAAGCTTGTGGCACGGCGCCAAATGCCTGAAATGGAGGGAGCTACCGCCCCGCCGCCGCCTCCACCACCGTCAGTGCAGTCATGTTGACGATGCGCCGCACCGTTGCGGTGGGCGACAGGATGTGCACCGGTTTCGCCGCACCGAGCAGGATCGGCCCCACCGTGAGTCCGCCCGCAGCGGCGGTCTTGAGCAGGTTGAAGCCGATGTTGGCGGCGTCCAGCGTCGGCATGATCAACAGGTTGGCTTCGCCCTTGAGGCGGGAGCGCGGGAACAGGGACAGGCGGATTTCCTCGGAAAGCGCCGCGTCGCCGTGCATTTCACCTTCCACCTGGATGTCGGGCATGCGCTCCCAGAGCAATGTCAAGGCCTCGCGCATCTTGATGGCGGTCGGAGTGTTGTCGGAGCCGAACTCGGAGTGGGACAGCAACGCCACCTTCGGCTCCAGGCCGAAACGGCGCACTTCTTCCGCTGCAAGGATGGTCATCTCGGCGACCTGCTCCGCCGTCGGATCGTAATTGACGTAGGTGTCGCAAATGAACATCGTGCGCTGCGGCATGATCAGCAGGTTCATCGCGTAATAGTTGCGCACGCCATGACGCCTGCCGATCACCTGATCGATGTAGCGCAAATGAAGGTTGTGCAGCCCGAAGGTGCCGCAGATCAGCCCGTCCGCCTCGCCAAAGTGGACCAGCATCGAGGCGATCAGGGTCTGGCGCCGCCGCATTTCGATCTTGGCGTAGGGCTCGGTGATGCCTTTGCGCTCGGTCAGGCGGTGATACTCCTGCCAATATTTGCGGTAGCGGTCCGGATCCCATTCCGGGTTGATGAGCTGAAAATCAGTGCCGGCCTTGAGCCGCAGCCCATGCTGCTTGATGCGCATTTCCACCACCGAAGGCCGGCCGACCAGGATCGGCTCCGCGAGGCGCTCCTCCAGAATCACCTGAACGGCACGCAGCACCCGTTCGTCCTCGCCTTCGGCGAAGACAATGCGCATCGGCCGCTCCTTGGCCGCGGCGAACACCGGCCGCATGATGAAGCCCGACTGATACACGAAGGCGCTGAGCTGCTCCTGGTATGCGTCGAAGTCCTCGATGGGGCGGGTGGCGACGCCGGACGCCATCGCTGCCCGGGCAACCGCGGGCGCGATCTTTAGGATCAGGCGCGGATCGAACGGTTTCGGAATCACGTAGTCCGGGCCGAAGCTGCGCGGCTGCTCGCCGTAGGCGGCGAGCACGATGTCCGACTGCTCCGCCTGGGCCAGTTCCGCGATGGCGTGGACCGCGGCGAGCTTCATCTCCTCGGTGATGGCTGTGGCACCCACGTCCAGTGCGCCGCGGAAAATGAACGGGAAACACAATACGTTGTTGACCTGGTTCGGATAGTCCGACCGGCCAGTCGCGACGATGGCGTCGTTGCGCACCGACTTGACTTCCTCGGGCATGATTTCCGGCGTCGGATTGGCCAGGGCGAACACGAGTGGCCAGGGCGCCATCCCCGCCACCATTTCCGCCTTGAGTACGCCGCCGGCCGACAGGCCGAGGAAAATATCGGCGCCGGGAATGATCTCGGCCAGGGTGCGCGCCTTCGTCTCCCGGGCGTAGCGCGCCTTGTGCTCGTCCATCTCCTCGACGCGCCCGGCATAGACGACGCCCTTGATGTCCGCCACCGAAATGTTCTCGATGCGCACGCCCAGCTTCACCAGCAAGTCCAGGCAGGACAGCGCCGCCGCCCCGGCCCCCGAGCAGACCAGCTTGACCTCGCCGATCTTCTTGCCCACCACCTTCAGTCCATTGAGCACCGCGGCACCGACGATGATGGCCGTGCCATGCTGGTCGTCGTGGAACACCGGGATGCTCATGCGGCTGCGCAGCTTGCGCTCGACGTAAAAACACTCCGGCGCCTTGATGTCCTCAAGGTTGATGCCGCCGAACGTCGGCTCCAGCGCGGCGATGATGTCCACCAGCTTGTCCGGGTCGCGCTCGTCGATCTCGATGTCGAACACGTCGATGCCGGCGAACTTCTTGAACAGCACCCCTTTGCCTTCCATCACCGGTTTCGCCGCCAGCGGGCCGATGGCGCCCAGGCCGAGTACGGCCGTGCCATTGGTGACGACGCCGATGAGGTTGCCCCGCGCCGTGAGGCAGCGCGCCTGGGACGGATCGGCCACGATCTCCTCGCAGGCGGCGGCGACGCCCGGCGAGTAAGCCAGCGACAGATCCTGCTGGTTGGTGAGCGCCTTCGTCGGCATGACGGCGACCTTGCCAGCGGGGGCTTGGCGGTGGTATTCCAGTGCCGCATCGCGGACGCTTTGATCCATGAGCGTATGTCGGGGGAGCGAATCGAGCCGGGATCTTACCGCGATGCAGCAATTCAGGCCAAGCGCGCATGCCGCCATGGAATGGCCGCGGCACCCCGACAATCATCCGCCCGGCCGCGCTTTTTCCCGAACCAACCCCATTTGGCGCGCACGCCTGGCCGCGGTAGGAAGTCCGCACCGGCTATGGCATACTCGGCCCCTTGCTCCGCTCGGGGCAATCTTCCGGTTGTGCAGTGTCACCCTTGTCCTGGCAGGTCTTGGCAGCAGTTCGGAATCGCCCCCAAAAAAAACAGATCCAAGCAGCGCTGAAGGAACCGGCAACTCTTCTCAGGAGACAGCGAATATGGCAGTGAATCCATCCGACGTGGCGGCCGCCGCCCCCTCTAACGTCCGCAACCCTCATCTCAAAGCTTGGGTCGCCGAAATGGCGGCGCTGTGCCAGCCTGATGCCGTGCATTGGTGCGACGGCTCCCAGGCGGAATACGACCGGCTGTGCGAAGGCATGGTGGAGTCCGGTACCTTCATCCGGCTCAACCACGAAAAGCGCCCGAATTGTTTTCTCGCCCGCTCCCACCCCTCCGACGTCGCCCGGGTGGAAGACCGCACCTACATCTGCTCGGAGAAGAAGGAAGACGCCGGCCCCACCAACAATTGGGCACCGCCGGCGGAGATGAAGGCCACGCTGAAGGAATTGTTCAGCGGCTGCATGCGCGGCCGCACCATGTACGTGATTCCCTTCAGCATGGGCCCGCTGGGTTCCCCCATCGCCCAGATCGGCATCGAGATTACGGACAGCCCGTACGTCGTTACCAACATGCGCATCATGACGCGCATGGGCGCCAAGGTTCTCGAAGTGCTCGGTGACGGTTTCTTCATCCCCTGCATGCATTCCGTCGGCGCGCCGCTGCAGCCGGGGCAGAAGGACGTTGCCTGGCCCTGCGAAGGCGACATCAGCCGCAAGCACATCGTGCATTTCCCGGAAACCCGGGAAATCTGGTCCTACGGCTCCGGCTACGGCGGCAACGCCCTGCTGGGCAAGAAGTGCCTCGCGCTGCGCATCGCTTCGGTAATGGCGCGCGACGAAGGCTGGCTCGCCGAGCACATGCTCATCCTCGGCCTGGAATCGCCCAGCGGCGAGAAGACTTATGTGGCGGCGGCGTTCCCAAGCGCCTGCGGCAAAACCAACCTCGCCATGATCGTGCCGCCCAACGGCTTCGAAGACTGGAAAGCGCTGACCGTGGGCGACGACATCGCCTGGATCAAGCCCGGCCCGGACGGCACCCTGCGCGCCATCAACCCGGAAGCCGGCTTCTTCGGCGTCGCCCCCGGCACCTCCTACGATTCCAACCCTATGGCCATGGAATCGATCAAGGCTAACGCCATCTTCACCAACGTCGTTCTGACCGACGACGGCGACGTGTGGTGGGAAGGCATGGGTCCGGCGCCTGCCCACGGCATCGACTGGCAAGGCAACGACTGGACGCCGGATTCCGGCCGCGTCGGCGCTCATGGCAATGCGCGCTTCACCGCACCTGCCGCCCAGTGCCCCACCATCGACCCGGCCTGGGAAGACCCCGCCGGCGTGCCGATTTCCGCCTTCATTTTTGGCGGCCGCCTGTCCAAGACCTTCCCGCTGGTGTATCAGGCGATGGACTGGAAACACGGCGTGTTCATGGCAGCCACCATGGGCTCGGAAGCGACTGCCGCGGCCATCGGCCAGGCGGCCATCCGCCGCGACCCGTTCGCCATGCTGCCGTTTGCCGGCTATAACATGGCGGAGTACTGGAACCATTGGCTGACCATGGGCAAGCGGCCTGGCATCAAGCATCCCAAGATCTTCCGCGTGAACTGGTTCCGCAAGGACGAGAACGGCAAGTTCATCTGGCCCGGCTATGGCCAGAACATGCGCGTAGTGAAGTGGATCGTCGACCGCGTGCATGACCGCGTCGAGGCGGTGGAAAGCCCCTTCGGCCTGATGCCGCGCTACGCCGATATCACTTGGGCCGGACTGGACTTCAGCAAAGGCCAGTTCGAGATGATCATGGACATCAACCGCAACGGCGCACTGAGCGAAGCCGAGGAAATCAAAGGCTTTTTCGCCAAGTTCGACCACACGCTGCCGCCTGAACTGGCGCAGCAGCGCGAACAACTTGCCCAGCGTGCGGAGAAGGCACCGGAAGTTTGGAGCATCGCCGCAGCCAGTTGATTTGACGGCACTGCAGCACCCACGAAAAACCGGCCCCTCACGGGCCGGTTTTTCTTTGCCCCAATGTACGACTTGAGAGATCCAGGCCGCCAAACGCCTGAACGGTGAATACCTTCAGCCGCCGAGACCTCGGCTGAGGTCGTCCACACTGGCGGAAAGCTGGTCGAGATCGGGTACTGCCCCGCCCGGCGTCAAACGATCCACCACCTCCGGCAACAGTTGCGACAGCCCTTGGGAAGCGTCCTCCGTCGAAATGCCCGCCCGGCGTGCGATTTCGGCCAGGCCCTCCTCACCAAAAACCTTGCCCATGGCGTCCGGCGAAATGGGCAGGTTCTGCCCCGTCCCCACCCAGGAACCAGCCTGCTCGCCAAAACCAGCGCGCTGAAACTGCTCCAGCAATCCGCCGAGGGCACCACCCGCACCACCGCCGCCCAGAATCCCGCCGAGAACTCCCCCCAGGCCCCCACCGCCACCTTGTCCAGCCCCGAGTACGTTCCCCAGGACGTCGCCCAACCCGCCGCCCGTGGCACCCGCGCCAGCACCGCCGCGATTGGCCAGCATGCTCAACACGATCGGCAAAAGCACCGCCAGCGCATTGTTGCCGCCGCCGACAGGCGCCGGTTCCCGCGTTTCCGACCCCTGCCCCATCACCCCACCCAAAGCCGCGCCCAATATGCTGTCCAACAGACCCATGGTTGTCTCCTCGAAGTTGGATCACCCCGACCCAATGACGGGCCGCTGCTTGCGCAAGAGGCTCTCGCCGCCTCCAAGCAACCATGATAGCGCCCACGCCATGGCAGCCGTGCCTTCATCCACCGGTGCTATGATCCGCGCCGCCCGCGTGGCCCACCAGTTCATGGGCTACCCCTCGAACCACACGTAGACCGAACTATGCTGATCCATCCCCAGTTCGACCCCATCGCGTTTTCCGCCGGCCCGCTATCCGTGCGCTGGTACGGCCTGATGTATCTGGCGGGATTTGCCTTGTTCATCGTCCTCGGCCGCTGGCGGGCCCGGCAGAAGGTGCTCAACGGCTGGTTGCCGCGGGACATCGACGACCTGCTGTTCTACGGCGTACTGGGAGTGATCATCGGCGGGCGGATGGGGGAAGTGCTGTTCTTCCAGCCGGGGTATTACTTCGCCCATCCGGCGGAAATTCCGGCGGTGTGGCGAGGCGGAATGTCCTTTCACGGCGGGTTTCTCGGCGTCCT
>JBAWHH010000643.1:0-1635 GCA_049593715.1 Rhodocyclaceae bacterium | reverse complement strand
GGTTGGGGCGGAGGCGGCAGCCGGCGCGCTGGCGAAGGGGTTGCCGTGGCCGGCGTCGAACACGATGCCCTCGGGCGCGCTGAAATGGCCGCCGTGCTGGGTGGTCGTGGTCCGGGTCGAGGTGGTTTCGGCCGGGGTGCTGTTGCGCCCGCTTTCGTCTTCGCCGCTCGGCGCTTCGGCGCTTTGGGTGTGGATCGTGGTGGTGGTAACGATGGGCAGGCTGGCGGCGCTGAGGTTCTGCCCGGCGACCGCCCATAGCTGGCCGCCTGCGCTGGCGTCGACGCCGCTCAGGGATAGGTCGGCGCCGGCCAACAGCCGGAGGTCGCCGCCGGCATCGAGCCGGCCGCCCGCAAGGCTGGCGCTGTCGGTTGTGGTTTCGGAACTGCCCTCGCCGATGCGAGTGGATTCGGCGTGGCGGGTGTTCTGGGCCGCGGCGATCTGCAGGTTCCCGCGCACCGCGCCGAGGGTGAGATTGCCCCCGGCACTAACGTCGGAGCCCTGGTAGAAGGCACCGCCGCCGGCGATGAGGGCGAGGTCGCCGCCCGCGCGGATCGCGGCGGGCAGATGCTCGACCGAGCTTTCGGTGCGGGAGTACGTTTCCGCGTTGAACCCACTCTCAGCCCAACTGCTGCCTGCGTTGATGCTCTGGACGTGGGTATGGCTTGCCAGCGCCGCGGCCGAAACGCCGATCTCGCCCGCGACATAGCCGCCGAGATCGCCCGCGGCGGTGAGATCTGCGCTTTGCACGACGAGATCACCGCCTACGTCGAGGGTGAGGTCGCCGGTGCGGGCGGTGATGCCGGCGCGGGGGCCGGGGATGGTCTGGGTGACGAGGGTTTCTCCCCAGCCCAGGCGACGGCCCGCGAACCGCTCGCGATCGGCGCTGCGGTACGCCGTCTGTTCGGTGGCGATGCGGCTGGTGAGGTTGCCACCCACCGCCAGGGCGAGACTGCCGGTGTCGATGCGTCCGCCGTCGTTGTCCAGGGTGCCGCCGACGTACACGTCGGCGGCGCCGGTAAAGTCGATGCGGCCCTGGCGGTTGTCGGCGTTGCCGCTGAATTCGGCGGCAAGGGTGTTGCCGGTGATGTGCCCGCCCCGGTTGTCCAGTTCCCGGCCGAGGGCGGCGACGGTGTTGCCATGGATCGATCCGCGGTTGGTGAGGGCGCCGGAAACGGCCTGGACGACCGTCGTCGCGTCGGAGCTGATCTGTCCGTTGGGCCCGTTGACGATCTGCCCGGCAGAAAGGCTCAGGCCGGCGCCGACGTGCCAGGCGATGTCGTTGACCAGGGTGCCGGTGAAGGCGAGGCTGACGCTGCCGCTGGCCTGGTAGAAGTCGGGGGCGGCGCCATGGACGTAGTCCCCCTGCAGGGCGGCGGCAAAGTCGCCCCGGCTGACGATCCGGCCGTCGAAGCCGAGCCGCGCGGCATCGAGCATCATCACCTTGCCGGCCGTGAGGCTGCCGCCGCCGTTCACGATGGCGAGGGTCTTGGCGGCGGGGTCGGTGTCGCCGCGGGGGTCGAATATGGCGAGCGAGCCGCCGGCGCTCAGGTGGCCGGCGGAGTTGTCCAGAACGCCGGCGCTGGCAACCACCAGGTCGCCGGCGGCCTGCAGGCTGCCGCCGGTGTTGTCGATGTG
>JBAWHH010000642.1:0-8486 GCA_049593715.1 Rhodocyclaceae bacterium | reverse complement strand
TCGACGTCGTCCGATGGTTCGTCGGCCTGGGTACGAACCCGCGCCTCCAGGGCTTGGCGGTCACGCTCCAGATCCTGCCGCAGTTCATCCTCGCCGGGCAGCACCAGGCGGCGTATACAACGGTATGTGAAATATCGGAGATGGCCTTAAGAAATGCTTGGACCGCTCCCCATCGCAAATCAGGCGAGCAGTCAGAAAAAGGGGCGGTCGCAACCGAAATTGCGTTCCCCTTGCGCAGATGTGCGAGACCGGCTGACGAAGCGGGCCGTGGCTCAGCGCTTCGGCCGCCGCCCTGCCCCTTCTGCCGGTGCAAGCCGAAAATCAATCTTGCTGGTTTCCAGGTCCACGCGGACCAGTTGAACCCTTACCCGGTCGGCGAGCCGGAAGCGTTTCCCGCTGCGCTCGCCCAGCAACTGGTGGCCGCCCGCATCGTAGTGAAAGTAGTCGGACCCCAGTTCTGAAATGTGCACCAGCCCTTCCACGAACACGTCGTCCAGGGCGACGAAGATCCCGAAAGGCACGACCGCCGAGACGCTGCCCTCGAATTCCTCGCTGATGCGATCCTGCATGTAGTAGCACTTGAGCCACGACTCCACGTCCCGCGTAGCCTCGTCGGCCCGACGCTCGGTTTGGGAACAGTGAAGTCCGATAGCATCCCAATCGCCGGCGGCGTAGACCTCGCCTACCAGAGCAGCCTTGATTGCGCGATGGATGACGAGATCCGGGTAACGCCGGATGGGCGAGGTAAAGTGCGTGTAGGACTCGTAGGCCAGGCCGAAATGGCCTACGTTGTCCGGGCTGTAAACCGCCTGCTGCAGTGAGCGCAGCATCACTGTCTGCAGCAGTTGTTTGTCGGGTCGACCATCGAGCTTGTCCAGGAGCTTGGCGTAGTCCGAGGCGTGGGGATCGCTGCCGCCGCTCAGGGATAGTCCGAACTGCTTGAGAAATTCGCGCAGCTTTTCCAACTTCTCCGCCTTGGGCCCCTCGTGGATGCGGTAGAGGGCCGGATGTTCGCGCTCGCGCAGGAAGTCCGAGGCGCAGACGTTGGCGGCGAGCATGCATTCTTCGATGATGCGGTGGGCGTCGTTGCGCTCGTAAGGCACGATGCGCTCGATCTTGCCCTGCTCATCGAACATCATCTGCGTCTCGACGGTCTCGAAATCGATGGCCCCCCGTTTGGCCCGCGCTTTCGCCAGTACACGATAAAGGGCGTCGAGATCGCGCAGTTGCGGCATCAGCGCCGTGAGGGGCGACTCTGCGGTCGCTTCTTCCCCAAAGAGGGCGGCAGCGACTTCGGTATAGGTGAGCCGCGCGTGGGAGTGCATGATTCCCGGATAGAAACGATAGCCTTTGATCGCACCGGCGGACGTGATGACCATGTCGCACACCATGACCAGCCGGTCGACCTGCGGATTGAGGGAGCACAGACCGTTGGACAGCTTTTCCGGCAGCATCGGGATGACTCGGCGCGGGAAATAGACAGAATTCCCTCGCTCGTACGAATCGTGATCCAGTGCCGTACCCACGCCGACATAGTGGCTGACATCGGCGATGGCGACGATGAGGCGAAAGCCCTTGCCCTGGCGCTCGCAATACACGGCATCGTCGAAATCTTTGGCCGTTTCGCCGTCAATGGTCACCAGGGGCAGGCCGCGGATATCCTCCCGGCCTGCAGCGTCCTTCTTCCGTACTGCCGCAGGGAAGGCCCGATTCTGGGCCAGCGCCTCCTTGGAGAACTCGAAAGGCATCTCGTGTTTGCGCAACGCAATCTCGATCTCCATTCCGGGATCGGCGTATCGCCCGAGCACTTCCACCACGCGGCCTACCGCCTGGGCTTGTTTGCTCGGCTGCTGGATGATTTCCACCACCACGACTTGGCCGGCTTTGGGCTTGGGCTTGGTCCCAGGCGCAACGAGAATGTCCTGGTTGATCCGCTTGTTCTCAGCCACGACGAACAGCACGCCGTGCTCGTCGAAAACCCTGCCGACGACACGTACATTGGCCCGTTCCAGCACCTCGACGATCTTGGCTTCACGCCGCCCGCGCCGGTCCAGCCCGACCGCCCGCGCCAGTACGCGATCACCGTGCAGGGCCTTGTGTAGTTCGTTGGGCCCAAGGAAGAGATCCGGAGAACGATCCTCCGGAACGAGGAAACCGTAGCCGTCCGGGTGCCCCTCCACCCGACCGCGGATCAGGTCCGCCTTGTCGGGGATAAGGTAGTGGCCTGCACGGTTCTGCATTAACTGACCGTCGCGCTGCATGGCACCAAGCCGGCGCGAAAACCCCTCGAGTTCGTGCGGCTGGACATCCAGAGCGAGGGCCAAATCATCCAGGGATACAGGCACTCCCCGCTCGCCAAGGAGCTGCAAAACGTATTCGCGGCTCGGCAACGGTTCGGGATAGAGACTCTTCTCGCGTTCGAGAAACGGGTCGGCGCGGCGGATTTTGCTTAGCGCCTTTGCGCCCCGCTGTTTCATTGACATTTCAGCCGGTTCCTATAGAATGCGCGCCTCTTGCCCAGGTGGCGGAATTGGTAGACGCACTAGGTTCAGGTCCTAGCGGTGGCAACACTGTGGGGGTTCGAGTCCCTTCCTGGGCACCACCAGAATTAAGTAACAAGCCCGCTTTCGCGGGCTTTTTGCTTTTCAGCCCGTGCTGCGTTGATCCCGCTGAACGCGGGAGAACACAGTCCGCAGCCGCACTGCTGAGGGGCCCGATTCCAGCTACTGGAACGGGTGACGCAGCAGGATCGTTTCCTCACGATCCGGTCCGGTGGAGATAATGTCCACCGGGACATCGCAAAGTTCTTCGACGCGCTTCAGGTACTTGCGCGCGTTGGCCGGCAGTCCGTCAATGGACTTCACGCCCACCGTGCTCTCCTTCCAACCTGGCAAGATCTCGTATTCCGGCTCGCAACGTGCGATTTCCTCGGCACCCACCGGCAGGATGTCGCTGAACTTGCCATCCAGCTTGTAACCGGTACACAGCTTGAGTTCCTCAACGCCGTCCAGGACGTCCAGCTTCGTCACGCAGAGGCCGGACACGCCATTGATCTGGATTGAGCGCTTCAGCGCGGCAGCGTCGAAACAGCCGCAGCGCCGCGGCCGGCCGGTCGTGGCTCCGAATTCATTGCCCCGGGTGGCAAGGTGCTTGCCGATTTCATCCACCAGTTCCGTCGGAAATGGACCACTGCCGACGCGGGTGGTGTAGGCCTTAGTGATCCCAAGGACGTAGTGCAGCATGCCCGGCCCGACCCCTGCGCCTGCCGCCGCGCTGCCGGCAACGCAGTTGCTGGAGGTCACGAAGGGATAGGTGCCATGATCGACATCCAGCAGTGTGCCTTGCGCCCCTTCGAATAGCAGGTTGGCCCCTGCCTTGTGGGCCTCGTAGAGGGCACGTGGCACATCTGCCACCAGTTTTTCCAGCCGCGGCGCCATCGCCAGCGCTTGATCCAGCACCTGCTTGAAATCCACGGGCTCACAGCGGAAATAGTGCTGCAGCACGAAGTTGTGGAAATCCAGCACTTCGGCCAATTTTTCGGCGAACCGCTTCGGCCGCAGCAGATCCTGCAGGCGCAGGGCGCGACGGGCGACTTTGTCTTCGTACGCGGGGCCTATTCCGCGTCCTGTCGTGCCAATCTTGCCGGCGCCTTTGGACGCCTCGCGGGCAATATCCAGCGCCTGGTGATAGGGCAGGATCAGCGGGCAGGCCTCGGAGATACGCAGGCGCTCGGAGACCTCGAAACCGGCTTCTTCCAGTTCGTCGATCTCTTTCATCAAGGCATCGGGCGCCAGCACCACGCCGTTACCGATGTAGCAGGCCACCCCGTCCCGCAGAATGCCAGAGGGGATCAAGTGCAGCACGGTCTTCTTGCCGCCGATGACGAGAGTGTGGCCGGCATTGTGCCCGCCCTGGAAGCGCACCACGCCCTGGGCGCTCTCCGTCAGCCAATCAACGATCTTACCTTTGCCTTCGTCACCCCATTGCGTCCCTACGACGACGACGTTCTTCCCCATCACTTACTCTCCCTCTAGCGGGATGATCCGCCATTCGCCATTTATCGATACCAACTGTCGGTCACAACCGGCTTCGCGCCAGGTTCCGCCGTGTCCGGGCAATTCAGCGACGACCATTTCGCCGCTACGCCGCAATTCGGCAACTGCCGCCTGCAGCGATGCCTCGCCATTTGCCGGCGCCAGTATGGCGCCTGCCACCGACTCTTCCGGCGCTAGACGCACCAATTCACGTAAATCCATGCTGAATCCCGTGGCCGGACGCCCGCGGCCGAAGGCGCGGCCCACTTCGTCGTAGCGGCCACCTAACGCGACGGCGGCGGGATAGCCCCCACAGTAGGCGGCGAACACGACCCCGCTGTGGTAGTGATAGCCCCTCAGGTCTGCCAGATCGAAGCTGACCGGCAAGTCGGAAAGCGCGCGCGCCAAACTGCGTAGATCACGGAGGGCGACGCCGACTTCCGCGTCGTCCGGCATTCGCGTCTCCACCCGGTCCAACGCCTCAACCCCGCCATAGCATTCCGGAAGCGACCGCAACGCCGACCGCGCCGGCTCGGGTACGTCCACGGTCAGTTCATCGAGTGCGGGCACGTCCTTGGCTTGAAGCACGCCGAAAAGTTCTGCTTCCCGCTCGGCACTGACCCGCCCGCGCGCCGCTAGGGCACGAAAGACGCCCACGTGGCTGAGATCGATGCGGCTGGTGGATACACCAGCAAGCTCCAGGCTCAACGCAAGCAGGCGCAGGATCTCTATATCCGCCTCGATGCCAGCGTGACCGTACAACTCGGCGCCGATCTGCAGCGGCTCGCGCGTGGCGGTCGCGCTCACGGGCAGTGTATGCACCACACTGCCGCAGTAACAGAGCCGGGTTACACCTTTGCGATTAAGCAGGTGGGCGTCAATGCGCGCCACCTGAGGCGTGATGTCAGCGCGCAAACCCAGGGTGCGGCCCGAAAGCTGATCGACAAGCTTAAAAGTCCGCAGGTCGAGGTCGCGGCCGCTACCGCTTAGCAGCGAGTCCAAATGCTCTAGCAGAGGCGGGCCCACCAACTCGTAGCCGTGGGTGCGGAAAGCGTCGAGCATTCGACGCCTCAGCGCCTCCAGGCTACGCGCGGTGCCAGGCAGCACATCGGCAATGGATTCAGGCAATAACCAACGGCGCATTGGGGGAGGAAAATCTAAAAGAAGATTGCCAGCAGCACCATGCCGAGAAGCATGGAACCCAGGCCGAGGAAGCGAATCTGTCCATCGGCGAGTTCGGTGGCGCGCTGGAAGGTGTCGCGCCAGATCTTGGGTGCGGCGAACGGCAGCAAACCTTCCAGCACCAACATCAGCGCAAGCGCCGTGAGGAGGGAACCTTCCATCAGTTCCTACTGTTAGCGGGACTTGCCAGTCGCGGCGCCGCCGCCGTGAGGCCCCTTCAGGTAGCGGAAGAAATCCGAACTGGGGTCCATCACTACCACATCGCCTTTGGTACGGAAACTCTGGCGATAAGCCTCGAGACTGCGATAGAAAGCATAAAACTCCGGATTCTGCCCAAACGCCTGACCGTAAAGCGCCGTTGCCTTGGCGTCGCCTTCCCCCTTCACCTGCTGGGCATCGCGGTAGGCCTCGGCGACGATGATCTCGCGCTGTTTGTCCGCATCGGCGCGAATCTTCTCCGCCTCGGCAGCACCCTGGGACCGCAGTTCGTTCGCTACGCGCTTGCGCTCGGCCTCCATGCGCCGATACACAGACTCGGAAACCTCAGTAGGCAGGTCTACTCGCCGCAATCGCACATCGACGATCTTGACCCCGATTTTGCGGGTGTCCTGATCCGCCTTGTCCCGCATCTGATCCATGATCTTTTCACGCTCGCCGGACACAACTTCGTGGACTGTGCGTTTGCCGAACTCTTCCCGTAGCCCAGCATTCACCGTCTGCTGCAGACGGGTCCGCGCCCGCGCTTCGTCGCCCCCCACCGAGATGTAGTACTGACGAACGTCGATGATCCGCCACTTCACGTAGAGATCCACGAGTACGTTCTTTTTCTCGGAGGTGATGAAACGCTCCGGTTCGGACGTATCCAGCGTAAGAATGCGCTTGTCGAAGAAGCGGACGTCCTGGATCAACGGCCACTTGAACTTGAAGCCGGGCTCTTCAATGACCCGCTTGATTTCGCCAAACTGACGCACGATGGCGTACTGGCGCTGGTCCAGAGTAAAAATCGACATCGACAACAGTGTCAGGCCGGCCAGGACGAGGCCAACGACGAAGGGCAGCTTCTCACGCATCAGCGGTCACCCCTCTCACGCGAGCGCAGGCCGCTTTCCCGCGAGCGGAAATCCCCGGCATCGCGGGCAGGGATGTTGGGAAGATCGGCTTTCGGCGGCCCGGCAGAGGGCTCCGCTTGCGCCGGTTGGCTCGTCGATCCCTCCGAACCTCCAGCCGTCGCGCTCGGGGTCGTCAATCCAGCTGCCGGCACGCTTCCAGCCGCAGCCGCCTGAACCAGTTTATCCAGCGGCAGGAACAGCACATTGCCGTTGCTCCGCGCGTCTACCATCACCTTGCTAACGTTGGTCATAACCTGCTGCACGGTCTCTATGTACATGCGTTGCCGCGTCACGTCCGGCGCTTTGGCGTATTCCGAAACAATTTGCCGGAAGCGCGACACGTCGCCCTCGGCAGTTGCGATGACGCGCTGACGGTAACCTTCAGCTTCCTGGGCAAGGCGCGAAGCGGTGCCGCGCGCTCGCGGAATGACGTCGTTGGCGTAAGCCTGCCCTTCGCTCTTTTGCCGCTCCCGGTCCTGCCCCGATTTCACAGCGTCGTCGAAAGCTGCCTGCACCTGCTCGGGTGGCTGGGCATTCTGCATCGTAACCTTGCTGATCTGGATGCCAGTAGCGTAGCGGTCGAGGATATCCTGCATGAGCTTCGAGGCAAAAACGGCGATCTGCTCGCGACCCTCGTAAAGTACGAAATCCATTTTGCTCTTGCCGACAATTTCCCGAATGGCCGTTTCGGCAGCCTGAACGACTGCGTCGTCCGGATCCCGGTTGTTGAACAGGTAGTCCTGGGGATCCTTCAAGATGTACTGGACGGCGAACTGGATGTTGATGATGTTTTCGTCGTCAGTGAGCATCAGTGCCTCTTTCAGCACCTTGTTTTTCTCCGAACCACGATAACCAACTTCCACCGTACGCACACCGGTCAAATTCACCAGTTCGTTGGTCTGGATCGGGTAGGGCAGGCGCCAGCGCAAACCCGGCTCCGAGGTCTCGTGGAATTTGCCGAACTGCAGCACCACGCCGCGCTGACTGGCGTCAACTATATAGAAACCACTGGCAAGCCAAATGACGAGCACGAGCACAATCAACACACCAATGCCGCCGCCGAACTGACGCGCACCCAACGGGGGGCGGCCATCGCCGTCCCCTCCGCCGGCCCCTCGTTTCCCCATCATCCCGGAAAGTCGCCGGTTGAGATTGCGCCAGAGCTCTTCCAGATCCGGAGGGCCCTGGTTGTCCCCATTCTTGCCACCACCGGAACTCCCCCAACGCGGATCGTTAAGGGACATGAGAATCGAGGCAAATGCCGATTTGAGTGACATGCGTTGGAATAGACTTGAAATGGCGAGTGGCGGCGACTCTAGTGATAACGATCAGGCCGCGTGATCTTCTTCGGCGGTTTGAACGATACATTTCACCGCCACCTCGGCCAGCGCCTGTCGGATTAGGGGAACGCCTTCCCCCGTTTTGGCGCTGATACGAACTTTCTGGATGTTACCATACTGGTCTAACTCCACGCCGGGAGCTGCATTCGTGGCATCTATCTTGTTCCATACGACAATCTGGGGCGTGGATCCGGCGCCGATCTCCTCCAGGACACCATTGACCGCCGCGATTTGCTGATCGCGGTCCGCACTCGCGGAATCCACGACGTGAAGCAGCAGATCGGCGCTGGCGGTCTCTTCCAGGGTGGCGTGAAAAGCGGCAACCAGCGAGTGGGGCAGATCGCGAATAAATCCGACCGTGTCGGAAAGTATCGCAGTTCCCGCCTCCCCCAAATAAAGTCGCCTCGACGTCGTTTCGAGCGTGGCGAAGAACTGATCCGCCGCAAAGGCGCCAGCGTGCGTCAGGGCGTTGAACAGGGTCGATTTTCCCGCGTTGGTATAGCCGACCAAGGACACAGCCAGCAATTCGCGCCGGGTCCGCGCCCGCCGGCGCACGCAGCGCTGGCGTTCGAGGCCCACCAGCCGGTCCTTGAGAAGCTTGACACGCTTACCCAATAACCGACGGTCCGTCTCAAGCTGGGTTTCCCCCGGTCCCCGCAGGCCAACGCCGCCCTTCTGCCGCTCCAGGTGGGTCCATCCGCGCACTAGGCGCGTCGCAAGGTGCTCCAACTGCGCCAGTTCCACCTGGATCTTGCCTTCCCGCGTTTTGGCGCGCTGAGCGAAAATATCCAGGATCAGGCTGGTGCGATCCACGACACGGC
>JBAWHH010000641.1:0-1542 GCA_049593715.1 Rhodocyclaceae bacterium | reverse complement strand
CGGCTACCGCCGGGCGCCGCCAGACTGGCCTGCAGATCGACAATACCTTCGCTGCGCTGGGGGCCGGCGAACGCGTGGACCATCTCGTCCAGGGCAATGCGCAGACTACAGCCGCTTTTTGCACCGGCATCCTGGCGGACGATGACCTGCCGCCGCAAGCTCGCCTCGACCAGTTCGGCAGGCGGCGCCGTCCAACGGCTGCCGCCGTAACTCTGGCGCCGCGCGGCGTCGGCAAACAGCAGGCGATACTGCAGGGCCGGCGTGTCCAGCCAGGAGGGCGCCTTGACGTCCACATGGCGCACCGGGATGTGTCCCCAGTCCGAACTCGGCACCGGCTGCGGCCCAAAATCGTAGCGGGCGGTCTCGTTCGCCGAGCGGGGGGCGCCGAGACAGCTGGCGAGCGCCAGACAAGCCAGCAATAGGACAATCCAGCTTAGGGAACGGTCAACCTCCACTGTTTCGCCCCTCCTTGGGCATTTCGAACCCGGGTTCCCCCGGACCTGGGGTTGCCGCAGGGGAGCCGAACACCAGCGACTGGGGCGAGCGCTCCAGTTCCCCCAACACCCGGGTAAGCCCACGGGAAGTCGCCGACAGATCCGCGATCAGCCCGTTCATGCGCGGCAAGGTGTCACCGGTGAGTTCGTTTCCCGCCGTGGCGCTCAAGGCGTCTGCGCGTTTCCCCAAGGACTGCAGCGACGCCAGCAGCGTACGCAGGTTCTCCAGCGCGGGCGCTGCGTGTCCGGTGGCGCGCTCCACATTGGCCAGCGTCGCCTGCAGGCTCTTGACGTTGGGATCGCTCACCACCCGTTTCAGCCCCGCCATCACCTCCGGCAGGGGTTTCATCGCCTCATCGAGCTTCTTCGCCGCGCCGTCCAGGCTCGCCAGCGTGCTGCCGACGTGGGCGAGCGCTCCGCCGTCCAGCGCCCCATTGAGCTTGCCGACCAGCAAACCGACCTGCTTGAGGACGTCCTTGGCGCCGCTGCTGAGGGAGTCCATATCCGATTCCTGCAGCGGAATACGCGCCAGTTGTCCCTCGTCACCCATCAGCGGCTCGTTGCTGCTGCCGTCATCATCGAGCTGCACGTAGGCGATCCCCGTGACGCCCTGATAGTTCAATTGGGCGCGCGTGCTTTTCATGATCGGGAAACCTTCCGTGACGCTGATGCGCACCAGGATTCTGCGCCGGTCGGCCGGATCGACACTGATGTCCTGGACTTTGCCGGCCCGCACACCGCGAAAACGCACCGTGGCCTGGGGGTTGAGCCCGGTCAGGCTGCGGCTGCTCACGAGGATGTACTCGGCGGTGATCTCCCGCTGACCCGACATCCACCACACCGCAACCGCAGTGGAAATCAGGGCGAAGACGATGAAGATGCCCGCTGCCAGGGCGTGAGCGCGGTTTTCCATCTAGACGAGCCCCCCCACGCGGCGTGCGCCGGGCGAACGGTATTCTGGGTGAAAAAAACTCTGGATGAAGGGGTGATCGACTTTCATGACATCGTCCAGCGAGCCGTGGGCAAGTATACGCTGATCGCCCAGCAC
>JBAWHH010000640.1:0-2277 GCA_049593715.1 Rhodocyclaceae bacterium | reverse complement strand
GTGGTATTGGGAACCGCCGATGGATTCCCGCTTTCGCGGGAACGACGATTTGTTTGGCGCCAACCCTGTCAGCACGGCAGGGCCCTTCGCTTGCTTGGCCTCTTGGGTTCAAAAACAGCCAGCTACTTGGCGAATCCCTTCTTGCGGTCCTCGATTTCCGCGGCTTTTTTCAGCATGGCCTGGAAACCCTGGAGATCCTTGAGCCGGTGGCCGCCCGCCAGTTCCGCCGGGTTGATGCGCTTGGCCTTCATCATTCCCTGGCCCACATCCTTCATCGCCAGCGAAGTCTTGATGCCTTCGGCGACGCCGCCCTTGAAGTAGTGGCCGAGCGTCAGCTTCAGTTCGTTGATGCGGCCGTTCTTGGCGAGATTTTTCCAGAACAGGGTGGCGAAGCGGCGCGTCGGCTGGTTTTTCGGCGCCAGGCCCAGGCGGTAGGCGTGGCGGGCCAGGCCATGCATGATGTGGGTGATGGGCAACTGGCGCGGGCAGCGCACGATGCAGTTGTAGCAGGAGGTGCACATCCACACCGAGTCGGACTTCAGCACTTCGTCGCGCTTGCCGGCCCGGATCATCATGAAGATCTCCTGGGGCGGGTGCTCCCAGTGGGGGCCGAAGGGGCAGGAGCCGGAGCACACGCCGCACTGCATGCACATCTTCACCCAGCGGCCTTCCTCCACCTTGGCTTCCACTTCCCGCAGGAAGTTGTTGCGGTAACGTTCCGCCGACTGCTGGTTGAGTTCGCTCATCGTCTCTGTTCCCCCCGCGAATGTCCCAGGCTGCGCGTCATCAGGCGAAACCTTTCATCGGCGTCATGCCGATCTCGTCGATCTTGGCCGCGTAGTCGTTGATCAGCTTGGTCACGCGGTCCGCGTCGCTGATGGCGACCTCGTAGGTGGCGACGCGCTCGGTCTCCAGCCCCAGTTGCTTGAGGGTGTCGTCGATCTTGCTCATGCGGTAGTGGGCCATTTCCGAGCCCTTGACGAAATGGCACTGGTAGTCGTCGCCTTTCTTGCAGCCCATGAGCATCACGCCGTCGTAGCCGGAATTGAGCGCGTCGGTGATCCAGATGGTGTTCACCGAACCGAGGCAGCGGATGGGGATGACGCGCACGAACGCGGAGTAGGTGCGCCGCTGCATGCCGGCCATGTCCAGTGCCGGGTAGGCATCGTTTTCGCACGCCAGCAGCAGGATGCGCGGCTTTTCCGAGAACTCGTCGGGGATGTCCACCGCCTTGAGCTGCATGCCCACCGTATCCACCGAATAGTTCTCGAAGGAGATCACCCGCACCGGGCAGGCGCCCATGCAGGTGCCGCAGCGCCGGCAGCGGGCTTCGTTGAACACCGGGAAAGTCTTCTCGTCTTCGTCGATGGCGCCGAAGGGGCATTCCACCGTGCAGCGCTTGCACTGGGTACAGCCTTCCAGCCGGGCCACCGGGAAAGATAGATCGCCGGAGCGCGGGTGGGCGGCGCGGCCCAGGGCAGCGTTTTCCACCGCCTGGATGGCTTTCAGCGCGGCGCCGGTGGCGTCTTCCGTGGCCTGGTAAATGTCCATCGGCCGCCGCACCGGGCCGGCGGCGTAGATGCCGGTGCGGCGCGTCTCGTAGGGGAAACAGATGAAATGGGAGTCGCTGAAGCCATGCCGCAACTGGGGCATGTCTTTGCCCTGGCGGTAATTCAGGTTGAGCATCGACACCGGCTTCACGTCCATCTTCGCCGCTTCTTCTTCCGGGATGTCGATATTCACGCCGGAATTGGGCACCTGGCCGGTGGCGAGCACCACCAGATCCGCCTGGATCGCCGCGTCTTCGTTCAGGATCAGGTCGCGGAACGACACCTTCAGGGCGTCGCCCGCCGGCTCGACCGCCGACGCTTTGCCTTTGGTGAAGGTGACGCCCTGGTCCTGGGCGCTGCGGTAGAAGTCTTCGCTCAGCCCGGGGGTGCGCAGGTCGGTGAACATCACCACCGTGTCCACCTCCGGGTTCGCTTGTTTGAAATACAGCGCCTGCTTGATGCTGGTGGCGCAGCAATGGCCCGAACAATAGGGCAGGTGCCGGCCGCCGGTTTCCATCGCCTCGTCGCGCTGGCCGGCGCACTGGATAAACACCACGCAGTTCACCGTTTTGCCGTCGGAAGGTCTCGCGATGGGGCTGCCGGCGGCGGCGAGGGCCAGCGCCTCCAGGCCGGCCTGGTCCACCACGTCCGGATTTGCGCCGCCGCCCAGCTCGGGCAGGAGCTTGATGTCGTAGGGCGTGAAACCCGTGGCCTGGATGATGGCGCC
>JBAWHH010000639.1:0-4350 GCA_049593715.1 Rhodocyclaceae bacterium | reverse complement strand
GGCACGGCTGGCCCACGCTGGAAGAGTTGGATCCCTATCGGTGCCAACTCCGATTCCAGATCCTTACGACAGCCGAACCGGCCGTTCTGCAGGATTTGTTTCGCTACTCACCCGATCAGGTCGACATCCTTGGGATACCTCCTGAGTCCCTCGTCCTGCCTCAGGGAGACGTGGACTCGGATTCTCTGGACGAGCAATTCGTTGCCGATGCTTTTGGGCGTATCGAGGCACGTGACGTCGCGGGGCTGAATCAGATCGCGTGTGCGATGCTGGACAGTTTGCCAGCAAGTCTCTGGATGTCTTCCGCGTTGCGCTGGCTGCTGGTCATCCTTGAGCTTGAGCCGTTCAACTATGGGGTCCAGCGCGCGCTTATCGAGTCCTTGCGCACGCTCAGACTGGCGCCTCTGACTGATACCTCTGGTTCGTCCATTCAGCCCGCTGATGCGGCGCCTTCCGCGGAGAACGCGCGATCGTTTGAGATCATCGTCGCGGTCCAGCGCGAGATCCTCAGCCTGCCGGATGATGATCCGCTGTTTGCAGGACGAATCAGAGCGGCCGCCGCGAGCTTGGCCGCCTGCTTCGCCGCGACCGGCAATGCGCAACGCTTGCCTAGTCTGGATGCCGCGCTGACGACCGCCTTGGCATCCGGCAATGCCGCGCCTGTAATCCAGTGGCTCGATGAGCCGAACGGGCCCGGGCGCAACGCCGACGCCCTTACACCAAAGCAGTCTTCTCCTCGGGCGGAAGCGCCTGCCGCACCGCTCGCGCTCCACCCTCCAGTGGCGGAGAGCACTGACGGGGAGATTAAGTTCGGTCGTCGTGCCGAGGATGCTTATGCCGGGCCCAAAGCCATCAAGGTCGAGCAAGCCAAGATCGATCGCCTGATGAGTCTGATCGGGGAAATGGTCGTGGCGAAGAACAGTCTGCCTTATCTGGCTGCGCGGGCGGAGACTCATTACGGCGTGCGCGAGCTGGCCCGCGAGATCAAGAACCAATATGCGGTAATCAACCGCATCGCGGAGGAGTTGCAGGACTCCATCATGCAAGTACGCATGTTGCCCGTCTCATTTATTTTCCAGCGCTTTCCTCGATTGGTGCGCGATACCTCGCGCAAGCTCGATAAGCAGGTGAACCTCATTCTGGAAGGGGAGCAAACCGAGGCCGACAAAACGATTGTCGAAGCCCTGTCAGACCCGCTCATTCACATCGTGCGAAACAGCCTCGACCACGGCATTGAGCTTCCAGAGGTGCGTCGTGCAGCCGGCAAGCCGGAACTGGGGCAACTCACGATTCGTGCGAGGCAGGAATCGGATCGGGTTCTGATTGAGGTGGCGGATGACGGGAAAGGTATCGACGCACAGATCGTCCGCCGCAAAGCCTATGAGAAGGGCCTGATCGACGAAGCGGCGCTGGAACGCCTCAGCGACCAGGAGGCCATCGATTTGGTGTTCGCGCCGGGATTCTCGACGGTGGAGATCGTTTCCGACCTCTCGGGCCGGGGAGTTGGCATGGATGTCGTGCGCAGCGCGATGGAGAAGGTCAACGGGACGGTCACGATAGCCAGCGAAAGGGGCAAGGGAACCTGCGTGCGGCTGTCACTACCCTTGTCCATGGCGGTCACCAACGTAATTGTTATCGAGTCGGACGGGCAGATCTTCGGCGTGCCGATGGATATCGTGGTGGAGACGGTGCGCGTACCCCGTTCTTCGGTGCGAACCATCAAGCAGCGGCAAGCCGACGTGCTCCGGGGGCGAATCGTCCCGCTGCTTGCCTTGAATGAGCTTCTGGCCGTAGCTGCCGAGCAGCGGCCCAACGATGACGACGAGCTTGCCACTTTGGTCGTGCGCGTTCACGGTGAAAACGTTGGAATGGTCGTGGACGATTTTCGGGAAACGGTGGATGTCATTCTCAAGCCCATGGAGGGGATCCTTGGCGGCCTTTCAGGGTATTCCGGCTCGGCGCTTCTCGGCGATGGCTCCGTGCTCATGGTGCTCAATCCGAAGGAGCTGATGTGATGGGACTCGCATACCGAAGGAAAGTAGTTTATTTGGCGGACATCATCACAGTGGAAGATGCCGAAGGATTGCTAGAGTGGCTGCAAAACAATCCGAAGGGGAAGGTCGACCTTTCGGAATGCACTCATCTTCACGCCGCCAACCTCCAAGCGCTGGTGGCTGCCCAACCCGCCGTTGCGGCCTGGCCCCACGACGCGAATCTGCGCCTATGGCTCCAATCAGCCTTGATTTCGATTTGAGAAGAACGACATGCCTAAAACGATTTTGATCGTGGACGATTCCGCCACCATGCTGATGAGCCTGAAAGCGACCCTCGAGATGAACAGCTTCAATGTAGAAACCGCCGAAGATGGGGTTAAGGCTTTGGGGAAGTTGAAGGGTGGTGTCAAACCAGACCTCATCATCACCGATATCAACATGCCCAACATGAACGGCATCGAATTGATCCAAGGCGCGCGCGCTTTGCCGGGTATGCGGTTCACGCCGATACTGGCGCTCACCACCGAGAGCCAGCAGGCAAAGAGGGAAGAAGCCAAGAAGTTGGGCGCTACTGGGTGGCTGGTGAAGCCCTTATCAGGCTCGGACTTGCTGAAAGTCATTAAGCAGGTGCTGCCTGGAACCTGAGGAAGCGAGAATACCGATGAATCCTCCACGAGTGGATATAGTGGCTGCAGTGCCGCCCGTTCGGGTGACCTTGCGCGCCATGATCTTGCGGGTCGCGCTAATCGTGGGCTTTGCTTCGTTGATCACCGCAGGCATTGCCGCCGGTCTCTCTTCGTGGCTTCACGCGAGCTGGCTTTTGCCATTCGGCGTTTCCCGAGCAATGGAAGGTGCATTGACGTCTGGTTTGTCGATGCTAACCGGAATGGCCCTTACGTTGTTTCTCGCGGTGACTTTCATTCGTCGCGAATCCGCTGTCGTTCTTGGACTCATCCGCTCGGGTCAGGATGCCATTGACGCCGGTGAAAAGACCCGCGAAGCATTGGCCGGGGAACTCAAGCGGTTGCCCGCATTTCTGGTCCTGTTGCAAGAGCAACTCGGTGGAGCCGTGGCGATAACAGAATCGGCCGTTCAGGATGTGATTCAACGGATGGTCCGTATCAATGTGGAAAGCAGGGTTGAGCTGGAACGGATTGAGAGTTCGGCGGGCGCCAGCTTAGGTCTTGTTGCATCGACGGAGAAGCAAGCGGAATTGAACGGCAAGATGGCGGAGTCCCTGGAATCGGCTATCCAGGAGGAAAGCAAAATCATCAGGGAGAATCATCAACGGCTCGCCGATCTGAGCGACGAGGTGAGCGGGATGATCTCCATGGTGAGCAGCATCTCCGCGATCGCCAAGAAGACAAACTTGTTGGCGCTCAACGCGAGCATTGAGGCGGCCCGGGCCGGCGAGGCGGGAGCAAGCTTTTCCGTGGTAGCCGATGATGTAAGGAAACTTGCGACGCAGACGAGTAGTGCGGCAAAAGACATCGATACGCGCATTGCAGGAATTATCGAACACATCCAGCGTGATCTGTCGATTTCGGGTGCGCAAGTCGGACAGAGCTTACCCGCGTTTCACTTTGCCGACCTAAGTGCGGCAAATGCTGCAATGAGCAGTAGTGGAGAAAACCTTGTGGGCGTAGTGGGGCAAATTCGGCAATCTCATGAAAAGATTCTTCTTGAACTTGCGGATTTGCTGGGTGCTATCCAGTTTCAGGACGTATTGCGTCAGCGGGTGGAGCAGGTAATCGGTGCATTGGGGAACCTGGACGCGCATGCCCAAGCGACGGCATCCTGGCTGGAAGACCCGGTTTCGCTCCAACCGCCGCCAGTGGAAGAGGCCCTGAAGAAATTGGGATCAACCTACGTCATGCACTCGCAAAGAGACACCCATCAGCGCGTCGTGGCGCACACCAGTCCGGAATCGACCGATGGGCCGAAAATAGAGCTGTTCTAGTGCGGGGGGTGGAATCCGCTTGCGCTAGGCATTGTGGGACGCCGGGAAAACCGGATAGCTCATCGGATGGGTGCGCCCTTTTGGAATCTCGTAACGCAGGGGGACGATGCCGGGGGAGGATATGGGGGGCTATGGCCGACGTCGCAGCAATGGTCTTGACGAAGGTGTGCCTGTACGCAAGTCGGTCGACTGGCAGTCGGCTCTGGCGACCCAACCAATTCCTGCAACATTCCATGGGTTGTGGGCATGCTCCGCGAAGAATCGTTCAGCGGCAAAGGCAAATCCGGAGGAACGGGGCGTCCGCTTGAGGAAAAACAGGCGACGCCCGAACGGCAGCTTCCAGCGCGGGCCGAGTGACTGGTTCTGGCCGGACACCGCCCCCAGGGCGGCGGTGTC
>JBAWHH010000638.1:0-4616 GCA_049593715.1 Rhodocyclaceae bacterium | reverse complement strand
CCAATCTGGCAGAGCAATCAAGCGCCCTTCGTTGATGGCAGTTTCGACACCAGACGCAGAGACACCGTCAGTCCTTCGAGCTGGTAGTGCGGCCGCAGGAAAAACTTGGAAGTGTAATAGCCAGGGTTGCCCTCGACCTCTTCGACCACGACCTCGGCTGCCGCCAGGGGCTTGCGCGCCTTGGTCTGCTCGGACGAGTGGGCCGGATCGCCATCCACATAGTTCATGATCCACTTCTGCAGCCAACTCTGCATATCGTCCTTCTCCTTGAAGGAACCAATTTTGTCGCGGACAATGCACTTGAGGTAATGAGCAAAGCGGCAGCAGGCGAAAAGGTACGGCAGCCTGGCCGCCAAATTGGCGTTGGCGGTGGCGTCCGGGTCGTCGTACTCGAAGGGCTTCTGCAAGGATTGGGCGCCGATGAAAGCGGCGAAATCAGAGTTCTTACGGTGAATCAACGGCATGAAGCCATTCTTGGCGAGTTCCGCCTCGCGCCGGTCGCTGATGGCGATTTCCGTCGGGCACTTCATGTCGACGCCGCCGTCGTCCGTAGGGAAAGTGTGGGTCGGCAGGCCCTCGACGGCACCGCCGGATTCCACGCCTCGGATGCGCGAACACCAGCCGTATTCCTTGAATGATCTGTTGATGTTCACCGCCATCGCGTAGGCGGCATTCGCCCAGGTGTAACGGCTGTGGTCCGCCGCACCCGTGTCTTCCTCGAAATCGAACTCGTCTACCGGACTGGTCTTGGCGCCGTAGGGGATGCGGGCCAGGAATCGCGGCATCGCCAGACCGATGTAGCGGGCGTCGTCGGATTCCCGCAGCGAACGCCAACCGGCATACTCGGGCGTAAGGAAAATCTTCGTCAGATCACGCGGATTCGCCAGTTCCTGCCACGAATCCATCTGCATTACTGTCGGTGAAGCAGCGGCGATGAACGGTGTGTGCGCAGCAGCCGAAATCTTCGCCATCTCACCGAGCAGTTCCACGTCGGGGGGGCTTTGGTCGAAGTAGTAGTCCCCCACCAAGCAACCGAAGGGTTCGCCCCCAAACTGGCCGTACTCTTCCTCGTAGATGCGCTTGAACAACGGGCTCTGGTCCCATGCCGTGCCTTTGAACTTCTTGACCGTCTTGCCCAATTCCGCCTTGGTGATGTTCATCACGCGGATCTTGAGCAACTCGTCGGTTTCGGTGTTGTTGACCAGATAGTGCAAGCCCCTCCATGCGCTCTCGAGTTTCTGAAAATCAGCATGGTGCAAGATGAGATTGACCTGTTCCGTTAGTTTGTGGTCGATCTCGGCGATCATCGCCTCGATGGACTTGACCACATCCGCGCTGATCAGGTTGGTCTGCGCAAGCGCCTGTTCGGCAAGGGTGTGCACCGCCTTCTCGACAGCGCTCTTGGCTTCGTCGGTCTTAGGTTTGAACTCTTTCTGCAGCAATTCCGTCAGCGGGCTCCCCTCGACGACGACGCCTTCCGCCGCAGAAGCCAGTTGTTGTTCGTCCGCCATCTATTTGTCTCCTAGAAATCCGCGCGCCACTCAGGCGGCGCCGCCTTCTTCCGTGGGCTTCTTGCTGGCCGAAAGGGTCTTCAGCAAGGCCGGATCCTGCAGCACCTTGGCGATAAGTTCCTCCGCCCCCGTCTTGCCGTCCATGTAGGTGATGAGGTTCGACAACTGGGACCGCGCCTCCAGCAGCTTGCTCAAGGCGTCGACCTTGCGCGCGACCGCTGCAGGCGAAAAATCGTCCATGCTGTCAAAGGTGATCTCGACACTGAGATTCCCCTCGCCCGTAAGGGTGTTGGGAACCTGGAACGCCGCCCGCGGCTTCATGGACTTCATGCGGCTATCGAAGTTGTCCACATCGATTTCCAGGAATTTGCGGTCGGCCACAGCGGGCGGCGGTTCCGCCGGTTTTCCCGACAGATCGGATAGCACCCCCATAACGAAAGGAAGCTGGATCTTCTTCTCGGCGCCGTACAGTTCTACGTCATACTCGATCTGCACCCGCGGCGCGCGGTTGCGCGCAATGAATTTCTGACTGCTCTGCGCCACCTCAGTTCTCCTGTGTCAAGTACTGGCGGAATCACCGCCCATTCGCGCCGGAACGCCCAGAAGGCCCCCGTCGCCTCATCAGCCTGTGCGGCTTCACCAACGGACAACCTAAGCTTGATCCATTGTAGTCAATCCGGCTTGATGCCAGCGATCATTTGCACGTTGGAAACGCTGTCCGGCGCCATGTCCTCCAGGATGTCGAGAAAGTTCATGGTCATCAGGCGCTTGGCCCGCTTGATAAGCAGCGGCGCGGGATTCGCAGGTTCGTTCCGCTCAAGGTAATCGCATACCTTGTCAAGAAGTCGCAAGGCATCATCTCGCGACCGGACGTCCCCGATCACCTGCAGTGCCACGGTTCCTGGCGCGCCCCCCGGCGTCGCCGCCTCTTCCGCCGCGTCGGCGCTAGTTGCGGACGTACTCCCGAGCACCCGATCGCAAAGTTGGGTAAGCGGGCTTAGCAGGCCAGCAAGGGGACGCAAATCGGTGGCGCGGTCCGCCCCCACCTTTTCGGACAAGAAGGCATACAGGCTCCTTACCGCTTGCTCCGCTTCGCGCACCACATCGATTTGCGAACTGTCTTCGGCAGCAATCGCCCGCAGCATCGACTCGATCTGATCGAGCGAATAGGGCGCACCCTCCGTCGGAGCAGGTACCTTGCCTAAAGCGATCTCCGCGTCGCGAACCAGAATCTGCCCCACCGTCCGAGAACGCACCAACGGTCGCCTATGGAGGTCGCGCAGGAGCCCCTCGGCGTCCACCAATGGGGCGAGAGAATTGAGCCGCATCGTCGGATCGTTGTCATCCTCGGCGTCTAGTTCCGGATGCACGTTCTCCCAGTAGCGTGCAAGCATCTCGTGGATCAGTTTGAAGCCGGCATTGAGGCCGGCCAGTCCGCTAGTGCTGACCAGTGCCCGCGTCAGTTGAACGGCCACGCGCAAGTCCTTTGTGCGCGCGAACAAAGCCAGTGCTTGCTCCTGCACGTTCGGCCAGTCGGGACCCTCGGCCGCAATCACCGTCTCACCGAACTGCTGATCCGGCTTCCCCTGCGCCGACTGTTCCATGGCGAGGAACACCGGGTCGTATTCGAGGTTTGGGCCGCAGGGCGGATCGTCTGGGGTTGGTTCCAGGAGCTTCTCGATATCGATCATCTTTCTATCCGTACATGGCCGTTGAAAGCTCAAAAGCTCTTGCAGGTGTTTCCTTCGCTCAGCGCGACGCAGTTGGTGACGTTGGGCTTCAGCCGTATCCGGGACCACTCCACGTCCAGGAGATCGGTGCCCTGGGTTCCAGCCTCGACCACCAATGGCCCGGTCGCCACGCACATGGGAGGCAGGCCGATATTGCGGTCGTAAATGTATGTTTCACCGAAGCTGGCCGCCGTTTCGTCTCCATGATGCGGCGGGGTCAGGCCCTCGACGCCAAGCCGACCGGGATCGAACGTCACGATATAGCCGACCGGCGAGGCAAAGGGGATCGCCTCGTCAATGGGATAAAGGCCTAGCGGCGAAAACTGGGTGGCGCTCGTCGTCAGCGCACCGTTCAGCGCTCCAGCCGGACTATCACCATTGACCAGGCCGACGGCCGTTATGGTGAGCGGAGGATTCGCGGTGCCAAACGCCCTAAGCTGGTCATCGGCGAAGACGGTCACCGAGGGCCGTTGTTCATAGATGAAGCGATTGCCGGTGGACGGGATCGCTACATCGGAGACGCAACTACCCGGATAGGCGCAGCCATAAAGGTTGGGCTGGGCATTGCCCGGATCCAGGCCGCCCCGGGTTTCGCCCACGAAGGTGTTCGCCCAAACGGTCCACCTCGTCCCGCCAAAGGGTGACAGCGCCCCCGCACCGGCGTTGTTCGTCAGGAAGCCGCCGGTCACCAGTTCGATACTCGGTTCGGAGGACGGGTTCGGCCCCAAAGTGGAAATGCTCCTGTTGAGCGTCAGATTGCCGGCAGCGTAGACGAAGAACTGCCCAAAACTTGATGAATCCGTCACGGTGATCGTCGTGGGCGTGTTGCCGGCTGCGCTGAACCCAGTACCGCTCAGAGCCCCGATGGTCAGGGGCCCGTCGTTGTAGAAGCGGAAGGTTGCGGGCGGATCGACGGCCAGGGTATTGACCAGATTGGGCGAGCGATCCAAGAGCACCTCGGCGCCGCTATTGGGTACGTGAGCCAGAAGTGCCGACGCGGTGATGGAAGCGTTGGGTGACTCGTTCAGACCGCTTTGAACAATATCGCCTGATGAAGCCAACACCACCGTACCTGCGCTAGTCAAAGGGGCGTTCAACTGAATGCCCCCTAGACTGCCTCCGCTGCCGGTATTCTGCAAAGTGACGTTGCCGGAGAAGGTGGTCGGTGCCGAGACAAAAATCGTCCCGCGATGCTGATCACTGCCAATCACCAAAGCAGAGTAGCCGCTTTGGATTCCGCCAAGTTCAACCGAAGAAAGCACGAATCCAGAAGCCTCACTGGAAGATGAACCAACGTCGATCGTCTCGTCGGGTAATTCGGTCAACGCCCCCGCCGCACTCACCCCGCCAGGCCGAAGGTTGATGACCCCGGTGG